>JAYZYX010000265.1:0-10865 GCA_036139795.1 Pseudomonadota bacterium
TATTCTTCGGCGGGCTCAGTTTGTCTTGTCTCCGTCGATGATTTGAATTTAGCGACAGACGTTCGCGCTAACAATTTCCGGTTCGGTCAACCCGTTATGCAGTTGCAGCATAACATGCGCGCTTAGAGCGGCTTTTGATGCACCAGTTGCAAGCCGGATATGCAGTTTTCGCCCAAATACCTGATATTATGCAGATTTACGGCATACAGCCGCGTACCAAGGTCGATTTCAGCCGCTCTCACTTGAGGAAAACGCATGTCTGATTCTTGCGGAAGGCCAAAATCACACCCCCGAATGCTGCGATTGCAGCATTACGTATAAGCATCCCCCGAATAGCAAAACGCCCCGCAGCCAAGTGGCGCGGGGCGTTTCGCAGTTCGTGTCAGAGGCTGATTAGCCGCGCTCTTCGATGATCTCGACCAGGTGCGGAATCTTCGCAACCATGCCACGGATCGAAGGGGTATCTTCGAGTTCGCGGGTCTTGTGCATCTTGTTCAGGCCCAGACCGATCAGGGTCTGGCGCTGAATGTCAGGACGGCGGATCGGGCTACCGATCTGCTTTACAACAATGGTCTTCGCCATGGTTCAGGCTCCTTACGCTTCTGCCGCTGCGTCTGCTTCTGCAGCCGCGTCGTCATACTTGTGCAGGATGTCTGCGACCTTCTTGCCACGACGCTGTGCCACCTGACGGGGCGAAGCTTCGAGGCTCAGAGCGTCGAGAGTTGCACGGATCATGTTGTAGGGGTTCTGCGAGCCGATCGACTTCGCAACAACGTCCTGAACACCCAGCATCTCGAACACAGCGCGCATCGGACCACCGGCGATGATACCGGTACCCTGAGGAGCGGTGCGCATGATCACGCGGCCCGCACCGTGACGACCTTCGATGTCGTGGTGAAGGGTACGACCTTCACGCAGCGGCACGCGGATCATCTTGCGCTTTGCTTGCTCAGTGGCTTTGCGGATCGCCTCGGGTACTTCTTTCGCTTTACCCTTGCCGAAGCCTACGCGGCCTTTCTGATCGCCGACAACCACCAGAGCAGCGAAGCCAAAGCGCTTACCACCCTTAACGGTTTTCGACACACGGTTGATCGCCACCAGACGATCGGCGAATTCCGGGGTTTCCTCGCGCTCAGCGCGGCGGTCCCGGCGGTTTTCACGTTCTGCCATATCGTCTACTCCTTAGAACTTCAGACCGCCTTCGCGGGCGGCATCGGCCAGCGCCTTGATGGTGCCATGGAAGAGGTAGCCACCACGATCGAAGTAGCAGTCTTCCACACCGGCGGCTTTCGCGCGCTCGGCGATAAGGGCACCCACCTTGGCGGCGGCTTCCTGGTTGTTCTTGCCGGCAAGACCCAGGGCTTTTTCCTGGCTCGAAGCGGCGGCGATGGTCACGCCCTGAACGTCGTCGATCAGCTGAACGCTGATGTTCTTGTTCGAACGATAGACCGAGAGGCGGGCACGGCCGTTGGCCATTTTCCGCAGTTTGTTCCGAACGCGCTGGCGACGCTTCAGAAACAGGGTACGTTTGCTGTTTGCCATCTTTCGCGTCCTTACTTCTTCTTGCCTTCCTTCTGGAAGATATATTCGCCGCGGTAGCGAATGCCTTTACCCTTATAGGGCTCGGGACGACGCCACTCGCGAATCTTCGCAGCGGTTTCACCAACAAGTTGAGCATCGATCCCTTCCAGGATGATCTCGGTGGGCTTCGGAGTAGTTACGGTCACACCTGCGGGCACGGGGAAGTCAACGTCGTGCGACAAGCCGAGGTTCAGCTTGATCGAGTTGCCCTGTGCGCTTGCACGGTAACCAACGCCGACGATATCGAGCTCTTTTTTGAAGCCCTCGGTCACGCCGGTAACCAGGTTTGCGATCATCGAGCGGCTCATACCCCACTGCTGACGCGCGCGCTTCGAAGAGCCGCGGGGGTCAACAGTGACGGTGTTGCCGTCGATGGTGATGGTGACATCATCGGTAGCCGAGAAGCTGAGGGTGCCCTTGGGACCCTTAACTTCGATGGTCTGGCCCGACAGCGACGCGGTGACGCCTGCGGGCAGTTCAACCGGTTTCTTGCCAATACGAGACATTACCAGACCTCCTTAGAACACGGTGCAGAGCACTTCGCCGCCAACATTGGCGTGACGTGCAGCTGCGTCCGACATAACGCCCTTGGGAGTCGAAACGATCGAAACACCCAGGCCCTGACGGACTTCGGGGATCTCTTTCGCGCCCATGTAGACGCGACGACCGGGCTTCGACACACGCTTGATCTCACGGATCACAGGAGCGCCTTCGTAGTACTTCAGAGAGATTTCCAGTGCCGGGTGGCCCTGGTCATCGGTGGTTTTCTCGTAGCCACGGATGTAGCCTTCATCCAGAAGGACATCCAGAACCCATACGCGCAGCTTCGAAGCGGGGGTCGACACAGTCGACTTGCCACGCAGTTGCGAGTTGCGGATCCGGGTGAGCATATCGCCGAGAGGATCGTTCATCTTATATCTCCTCTTACCAGCTCGACTTCACCAGGCCGGGGGCCTGACCATTGGAGCCCAGTTCGCGCAGCATGATACGGCTGACCTTCAGCTTACGGTAGTAAGCGTGGGGACGACCAGTCAGCTGGCAGCGGTTGTGCAGACGGGTTGCCGAGCTGTTGCGCGGCAGTTTTGCAAGTTGCAGACGCGCTTTGAAACGCTCTTCCATCGACTTGCTTTCGTCATTCGCGATCTCTTTCAGAGCGGCGCGCTTGGCTGCGTATTTCGCGACCAGGCGTTCACGCTTCTTCTCGCGTTCGATCATTGCTTTCTTAGCCATGTCTTACCCTTTCGCGATTACGCGTTGAACGGCACGTTGAAGTGCTTCAGCAGCGCCTTCGCTTCACCGTCAGTTTTCGCAGTGGTGCAGATGATGATGTCCATACCCCAGACTTCGTCGACTTTGTCGAAATCGATTTCAGGGAATACGATGTGTTCCTTCAGGCCCATGGCAAAGTTGCCACGACCATCGAACGACGGCTTCACACCACGGAAGTCGCGGATGCGGGGCATCGCGATGGTGATCAGACGGTCCAGGAATTCATACATCCGGTCGCCACGCAGGGTGACTTTGGTACCCAGGGGCATGCCTTCACGAACGCGGAAGCCTGCAATCGACTTCTTTGCTTTGGTGATGACAGCTTGCTGACCTGCGATCTTCGACAGGTCTTCCTGAGCCGACTTGGCTTTCTTGGAATCGCGAACCGACTCGGCGCCAGCGCCGATGTTCAGAACGATCTTGTCCAGCTTGGGCAGCTGCATCACGTTCTTGTAGCCGAACTCTTCCATCAGAGCGGGCTTAATGGTTTCGCGGTACTGAGCCTTCAGACGCGGGGTGTAGTTTGCGTTATCAAGCATCGATCACTTCCCCCGATTTCTTGGCAAAACGGACCTTCTTGTCGCCTTCCATGCGGAAGCCAACGCGAGTCGCGCCACCTTCTTTGGGGTCAACCAAAGCGATGTTCGACAGGTCGATCGGCAGAGCTTTGGGCAGACGGCCACCTTGGCTGGTCTGGCTCTGACGAGTGTGACGGATGGCCATGTTGACGCCTTCAACAACGGCTTTGCCCGCTTTGGGGTCTACCGAAGTGATGGTGCCTTCTTTGCCCTTGTCCTTACCGGCAAGAACGATGACCTTATCACCTTTGCGGAGTTTAGCAGCCATTACAGCACCTCCGGGGCAAGCGAGATGATCTTCATGAAGTTTTTGGCGCGCAGTTCACGAACGACGGGGCCAAAAATACGGGTGCCAACAGGCTCACCGTTGTTGTTGAGGATCACTGCGGCGTTACGATCGAAGCGGATGGCGGTGCCATCTTCGCGACGGACTTCCTTGGCGGTACGAACGACGACTGCCTTACGGACGTCACCTTTCTTAACACGGCCACGCGGGATCGCTTCTTTGACGGACACCACGATGATGTCGCCAACCGAAGCGTACTTGCGCTTGGAGCCGCCGAGGACCTTGATGCACTGAACTCGGCGTGCGCCCGAGTTATCAGCGACATCCAGATTGGTTTGCATCTGGATCATTTGGTTTCTCCGGACCTTTGGGGAGGCTTGAGGGCCTTAACCCCCAGGGTTTCGCTCAGTTGGGCTCAGGCTTTCGCCAGAACTTCCCAACGCTTGGTTTTCGAATAGGGCGCGCATTCGATGATGCGGACGGCATCGCCAACTTTGTAGGCGTTGTCTGCGTCGTGTGCGCGGTACTTCTTCGACTTCTTGATCGTTTTGTTCAGCAGCGGGTGCTTAAAACGACGTTCAACACGAACGGTAACAGTCTGCTCGTTCGCGTCGCTGGTCACGGTGCCTTGCAGGATACGTTTGGGCATTCTTCAGGCCTCCGCTTATTCAGCAGCCGCTTGCGCGGCCTTTTCGTTCAGGACGGTCAGGACTCGCGCTGCATCGCGCTTAACCTGACGCATACGTGCGGTGTTTTCGATTTGGCCGGTGGCCTGCTGGAAGCGCAGGTTGAAGGCTTCTTTCTTAAGAGCCGACAGGTCCTCACGGAGCTGGTCGGGCGTCTTGCCACGTAGTTCTTGGGCGTTCATCGCCTTATCCTTTTTCAACATCACCGGCGGGCCCTTTGGGGTAACCCGTGATCCGGTGGAGGTTCGTTTAGGGAACACAAAACCCTGCGCACGAAGCGCAGAGATGGGTCCCAATACATGTCACTTAGAGAGAAGGCAACCGATTCCTTGAAAAAACCCGAGGTTTTCAAGGACCATTCCGAAACGGCGGTTTTCGTCGGCTTACCCTGTCATGAAACCACGCTAGGCCCCCTTGCGCAACAAAGGATTTGGGGTGAAGACAAACCCGTCAATCCTAGAGACGCGCCCAACAGAAAAGAGGACGTCATGCCCAAGATTTCATCTCTGTTCGCCACCCGCCTTTATGAGGCGAAACTTTCCGAGCATGGCCCCGCCATCGATCCCGAAGAACTGGAAAACTCGTGCCTTGCTATCGCCGAGGACGACGAGGCCGGTCAGGACTGGTGCGAAGAGAACGGCTATCCGGGTTACACCAGCTATGCGTCGCTGACTGACCTGCCGTGGCGCTCGCCCATCTTTGCGGATGTGGTCAAGGCGCTGGACGCCCACGTCGCGGCCTTCGCCGAAGATTTGGAATTCGATCTGGGCGACAAGAAGCTCGTGCTGGAAGACATCTGGATCAACATCCTGCCCGAGGGCGGCATCCACACCTCGCACATCCACCCCCATTCGGTGATCAGCGGCACGACCTACGTCTACATGCCGGAAGGCGCCCGCGCGATCAAATATGAGGACCCGCGTCACGCCATGATGATGGCCTCCCCGATCCGCAAGAAGGGCTGCCGCGAAGAGCTGAAAACCTTCGTCTACCGCGCCCCCGAAGTGGGCGACGTGCTGCTCTGGGAAAGCTGGCTGCGCCATGAGGTGCCCATGAATATGGCCGAGGACGACCGCATCTCGGTCAGCTTCAACTATAAGTGGGAATAAGGCCCCTAGCCCGCCACAAGCGCCAAAGGCCGATGCACCCGCATCGGCCTTTTTCTTTGGAGAGTTCCCCGTCCACGGGGGACGGGGCCAAAGAAAAACCCCCGCCAATGGCGGGGGCCTCTCAATTCTTCGAAGTGCGTCACTAGGATCGCAACCCGATTACCCGTCCTCGCGGACCACAACGCGGGTTTTGATCGGCAGCTTCATCGCAGCAAGGCGCAGAGCCTCTTGTGCGATCGCTTCGTCAACACCGTCGATCTCGAACATGATACGGCCGGGTTTGACCTTTGCGGTCCAACGGTCAACCGAACCCTTACCTTTACCCATACGAACTTCAATGGGCTTTGCAGTAACGGGTACATCCGGGAAGATACGGATCCAGACGCGACCCTGACGCTTCATGTGACGGGTCATCGCACGACGCGCAGCTTCGATCTGACGGGCAGTGATACGCTCGGGCTCAACGGCTTTGAGGCCGTAGGTGCCGAAGTTCAGGTCCGAACCGCCTTTTGCCTGACCGTGGATACGGCCTTTGAACATTTTGCGGAATTTTGTACGCTTAGGCTGAAGCATTCTTCATCCCTCCTTTAGCGACGGTTGCCGGCACCACGGGGTGCGGGACCATCCTGGAGTTCCTGAGCCTTACGGTCGCGCGCCTGGGGATCGTGCTCCATGATGTCACCTTTGTAGATGAACACCTTGATGCCGATAATCCCGTAGGGGGTCGACGCTTCGGCGGTTGCATAGTCGATGTCGGCGCGCAGGGTGTGCAGGGGCACACGACCTTCACGGTACCATTCGGTACGCGCGATTTCAGCACCACCCAGACGACCCGCGATATTCACGCGGATACCCCCAGCGCCCATGCGCATGGCGTTCTGAACGGCACGCTTCAGAGCGCGACGGAACGAAACGCGGCGTTCCAGCTGCTGAGCGATCGACTCGGCAACCAGCTGTGCGTCCAGTTCAGGCTTGCGAACTTCGACGATGTTCAGGTGCAGTTCGCTGTCGGTCATTGCCGCCAGTTTCTTGCGCAGAACCTCGATGTCAGCACCTTTCTTACCGATGATAACACCGGGGCGTGCGGTGTGAATGGTCACACGGCACTTCTTGTGCGGACGTTCGATGATCACGCGAGCGATGCCCGCCTGCTTGCACTCATCCTTGATGAACTCACGGATGCGGATGTCTTCCAGAAGAAGATCACCGTAATCCTTCGAATCTGCGTACCAGCGGCTGTCCCAAGTGCGGTTCACCTGAACGCGCATACCGATGGGGTTAGTTTTATTACCCATTAGGCTTGCTCCTCGACCTGGCGGACCTTGATGGTGATTTCCGAGAACGGCTTCATGATCTTGCCAAAGCGACCACGGGCACGGGGACGACCGCGCTTCATGACCAGGTTCTTACCAACGTAAGCTTCAGCAACAACCAGCTCGTCAACGTCCAGACCATGGTTGTTCTCGGCGTTTGCGATGGCCGACTGAAGGCATTTCTTCACGTCGATCGCGACACGCTTGTTCGAGAAAGTCAGGTCGGCCAGAGCCTTTTCAACCGTCTTGCCGCGGATCAGCTGAGCAACGAGGTTCAGCTTCTGCGGGCTGGTGCGAAGCATGCGCAGTTTTGCCATTGCTTCGTTGTCCGCCACGCGGCGGGGATTCTTTTCCTTACCCATGGCTTACTTCCGCTTCGCTTTTTTGTCAGCCGCGTGACCGTAGTAGGTACGGGTCGGCGAGTATTCACCGAACTTCTGGCCGATCATTTCTTCAGTGACGGTTACCGGAACGTGCTTCTGGCCGTTGTACACGCCAAAAGTCAGACCCACGAACTGGGGCAGGATCGTCGAGCGACGCGACCTGATCTTGATAACGTCGTTATTGCGGCCCGAATCGCGAGCTGCAGCAGCCTTCTTGAGGACGTATGCGTCAACAAAAGGCCCTTTCCATACAGAACGTGCCATCGATTAGCGGCCCTTCTTCTTCGCGTGACGCGAACGCAGGATAAGCTTCTGCGACGCCTTGTTGGTGTTGCGGGTGCGCGCACCTTTGGTGGGCTTACCCCAGGGCGTAACAGGGTGACGACCACCCGAGGTACGACCTTCACCACCACCGTGGGGGTGGTCGATCGGGTTCATAACCACACCACGAACCGAGGGACGAATGCCCTTGTGGCGGTTACGGCCGGCTTTACCGATGTTCTGGTTGCTGTTGTCGGGGTTCGACACGGCGCCAACAGTTGCCATGCATTCCTGACGTACCATGCGCAGTTCGCCCGACGACAGGCGGATCTGGGCATAGCCACCGTCACGACCAACAAACTGAGCGTATGCACCTGCTGCGCGGGCGATCTGGCCGCCTTTGCCGGGCTTCAGCTCGATGTTGTGAACGATGGTACCGATGGGCAGACCCGAGAAGGGCATTGCGTTACCGGGTTTAATGTCGGCTTTCGCCGATGCGATCACCTGATCGCCAACGCTGAGGCGCTGGGGAGCGATGATGTAGGCCTGTTCGCCATCCTCATAACGGATGAGGGCGATGAACGCGGTACGGTTGGGGTCGTATTCAATACGCTCAACGGTCGCGGCCACGTCGAATTTACGACGCTTGAAGTCCACGATACGGTAGAGACGCTTTGCCCCGCCGCCCTTGCGGCGCATGGTGATCCGTCCGGTGTTGTTCCGGCCGCCGTTTTTGGTCAGACCCTCAGTGAGAGCCTTAACCGGGCGACCTTTCCAAAGCTCCGAACGGTCGATCAGAACCAGCCCGCGCGGGCCAGGCGTTGTCGGTTTGTACGTCTTGAGTGCCATGGTTACTGTCTTCCGTTTGCTTTGTGGCCCCCACCATGAGGGCCATTTCACATAAATCACAGGCCCCAGAACGAATCCGGGGCCGTGAGATTGCAGCGAGGTACCAGAAAAGAATGGGGTCGTCCATAGAGCGGAGCGCAGTTTTACGCCCCCTTGGCGATTCAATCGGATCTGCCTGCCGCAGACCCCGCCGGACACCTTGAGCATGACGCACAATCAGCACCCGCGCAAAAGAAAAAAGGCCCCTGCGGATGCAGAGGCCTTCTTTATACGCTGTACGGCTAAATCAGAGGCCGGTCGAGACGTCGATGGTGTTGCCCTCTTCGAGAGTGACATACGCCTTCTTAACGTCCTTACGACGGCCGTTGATGCCGCGGAAACGCTTGGTCTTACCCTTGGTGATGGTGGTGTTAACCGCCTTCACCTTAACACCAAACAGAGCCTCAACGGCCTCTTTGATGGTGGGTTTGTTCGCGTCGATCGACACTTCGAACACAACGGCGTTGTTTTCCGACGCCATGGTGGTCTTTTCGGTGATGATCGGCTTACGGATCACATCGTAGTGTGCTGCTTTCGCGCTCATTTCAGACGAGCCTCCAGTGCTTCGACACCCGCTTTGGTCAGGACCAGAGTGTCACGCTTCAGGATGTCATAGACGTTCGCGCCGATTGCGGGCAGAGCGTCCAGACCCTCGATGTTGGCAGCTGCCTTGGCGAAGCCCTCGTTCACGGTCGAGTCGATCAGCAGAGCGCGCTTCCAGCCCAGGTTCTTAACCTGCTTGGCCAGAGCTGCGGTTTTGCCTTCAACTGCTGCCGAATCAATGATGACCAGCTCACCGGCTTTTGCTTTCGCGCTCAGCGCCAGCATCAGACCCAGTTTGCGGACCTTCTTGGGCAGGTCGTGACCGTGGCTACGCGGGGTCGGGCCCTTGTAGATGCCACCTTTGCGGAAGATCGGCGCTTTGCGCGAACCGTGACGAGCACCACCGGTACCCTTCTGACGGTAGATCTTCTTGGTCGAGTACGACACTTCCGAGCGGGTCTTCACCTTGTGGGTGCCGGCCTGCGCGTTGTTGCGCTGCCAACGAACCACACGGTGCAGGATGTCAGCGCGGGGTTCCAGGCCGAAGATTGCTTCGTCCAGATCCAGAGTGCCGACCGAACCTGCGTCGAGGTTGATCACATCAAATTTCATGCTTCACCCCCTTCCGAAGCTTCTACAGCAGGTGCTGCTTCGGCTGCGGCGGTTTTCAGAGCTGCGGGGAACGGAACACCCTCGGGCATCTTTTTCTTCACGGCGTCTTTAACGGTGACCCAGCCACCTTTCGAGCCGGGAACAGCGCCCTTCACCATGATCAGACCACGGTCTGCATCGGTGCGGACAACTTCCAGGTTCTGCGTGGTAACGCGGACGGCGCCCATGTGGCCTGCCATCTTCTTACCTTTGAAAACCTTGCCCGGACCCTGACACTGACCAGTCGAACCGTGCGAACGGTGGCTGATCGATACACCGTGCGATGCACGCAGACCGCCGAAGTTGTGACGCTTCATGGCACCGGCAAAGCCTTTACCAATCGAAGTGCCCGACACGTCGACTTTCTGGCCAGCGATGAAATGCTCTGCCGAGATTTCTTCGCCAACAGCGATCAGGTTCTCTTCGCTAACGCGGAATTCGCAAACCTTGCGCTTGGGCGCGACGTTTGCTGCAGCGAAGTGGCCGCGCATAGCCTGGCTGGTGCGTTTTGCTTTCGCGGAACCGGCACCCAGCTGAACGGCAGTGTAGCCATCGCGGTCAACGGTACGCTGAGCAACAACCTGCAGGCTGTCCAGCTGAAGAACGGTTACGGGGATCTGCTTGCCGTCTTCCATGAAAAGACGGGTCATGCCCAGTTTCTTGGCGATAATACCAGAACGCATCGTCGCCTCCCTTATACCTTGATCTCGACGTCAACACCTGCAGCCAGGTCGAGCTTCATCAGAGCATCAACGGTCTGCGGGGTCGGATCGACGATGTCGAGAAGACGCTTGTGCGTGCGGATCTCGAACTGGTCACGGGATTTCTTGTTCACGTGGGGACCACGCAGAACGGTGAATTTCTCGATCTTGTTCGGCAGCGGGATCGGGCCACGCACTTGTGCGCCCGTACGCTTGGCGGTGTTGACGATTTCCTGAGTGCTGGCATCCAGCACACGGTAGTCAAACGCCTTCAGCCGAATGCGAATATTTTGGCCTTGCATATTTAGAAGCCTTTCGCGGCGTTGGAGTTGATAGGAGGAAACGGAGGCTCATCCCCCGGCCCTCTTCGAACCCGATAGTCTGGGTCGTGCGACTATACAGAGGCGCACCCTTTAGGGGGTGCGCCGCCGATTTACAAGTGCAAATTCTTATTAGTCGAGGATTTTCGAGACGACGCCCGAACCAACGGTACGGCCACCCTCACGGATAGCGAAGCGCAGGCCTTCTTCCATCGCGATCGGAGCGATCAGTTCGACGGTGAAGCGCAGGTTGTCGCCGGGCATAACCATCTCGGTGCCTTCGGGCAGAACGCAGG
>JAYZYX010000266.1:0-2737 GCA_036139795.1 Pseudomonadota bacterium
GCATCGCCCACCGGTACTGCAATCGGCTGACCGGTGTCACAGACCGCCGTTCCGCAAGCCAAGCCTGCGGTTTCCTGAATGGCCACGCAGCGCGCAGTATTGGGACCTGCATGCTGGTGAACCTCTAACACCAAGCGTGTGCCTTGATCCCACAGGACCTCTAAAGCCGAGTTGATGCGGGGTAGCGCGTGATCGGGAAAGGTGACCTCAACGACCGATCCATCAACCTGCGACACGTGTCCTTGCGCGGTCATCAAACCAACTCCGCCTCTGCTGTTTTGGCAGAGCAGGCACGTGCTGGGCTGTAGGCTTGGGAATGAACGGGGCTTTGCAAGGCACACTCCGGAACGAGGGATCACTGGTCTTTCCCCATGTTTTTCGTACGTTATCTCTCGGTGCCTTGATGCAGATCAGTATCACGCATCTGTTAACCGGCCGCTGGGCGCTGTTCCTGCGTCGCTGCCCGAAAAACATGCGCTTTCCGTAGATGATTTGAGCGTTCCGCGGCCAATCGTTCTCTCGCATAAAAGCAGGAGTTGTTCTGAGAGCTTTTGGGTGCAGTGTGACGGGATGAGATTTGCTGTGATCGCCGACATCCACGGAAATGTCCGCGCCTTAAGCGCAGTCCTTGCGGACATCGACGCTTTTGGCGTGACCGAGGCTGTGAACCTTGGTGATTTCTTCAGCGGGCCTTTGGATGCGGATGAAACAGCGGCCCTATTGATGGCGCGGCACTTCCCTTCGATCCGAGGCAATCATGACCGCTATCTGATCACTCAAGTGCGTGAAGATATGGGGCGGTCGGACAAAGCGGCGTTTGATCTGCTCGGTGACACCCATCTGGATTGGATCAGGTCCCTGCCCGCGACCTTGACCCTTTATGGTGAGGTATTCCTGTGTCACGGCACGCCCACCAGCGACCAGACCTACTGGCTGGAACGGGTAAACCCTGATGGCTCTTTGCGCCGCGCGACCTTGCCCGAGATTGAGGCGGAGGCGAAGGGGATCGCTGCCTCACTTATCCTCTGCGCCCATACCCATCTGCCGCGCATCGTGCATCTGCCCGATGGTCGATTGATCGTGAACCCCGGCAGTGTCGGCTGCCCCGCCTATGACGATGATCATCCGGTCTATCATTGCGTCGAGACAGGCACGCCAAACGCCTCTTACGCCATCGTCGAGAAAACTGCAGATGCTTGGGCGGTGACGTTCCGATCTATCTCCTACGCATCAGCAGAGGCCAGCGCCTTGGCCGCGAAAAACGGTCGCGCTGGATGGGCACGGGCTTTGGCGACGGGATAGATTTCTCCAAAACCGGATTAAGCGTCCAACTCGCTGTCCCAGTAAAGGTAATCCACCCAACTGGCGTGTAGATGGTTGGGTGGGAACTTGCGGCCTTGGTTGCGTAGCTCCTCGGCCGAGGGCTGACGAACGGGTTTGCGTAGGTGCATGTTGGCCTGCCGTAGGCTCTTGCTGCCTTTCTTCAAGTTGCAAGGCGAACAGGCGGCCACGACGTTTTCCCAACTGGTGATCCCGCCACGGGCGCGGGGCACCACGTGGTCAAAGGTCAAATCCCCGTGCGATCCGCAGTACTGGCACGAGAATTCGTCCCTCAAGAAAAGATTAAAGCGCGTGAAGGCCACGCGCTTTTGAGGTTTCACATAGTCTTTGAGGACGACAACGGAAGGAATGCGAACTTCCATCCGCTGACTTCGGACAACTTCGTCATATTCGGCGACGATGTTCACACGATCCAGCCAGACTGCCTTGATCGCTTCTTGCCAGGGCCAGAGGGATAAGGGGTAGTAGGACAATGGCCGGTAATCGGCGTTCAACACCAAAGCGGGGTGCTGCTTGAGTGCTGATGGTTCTCTTACAAAGTCCGTCCTGAAGTCGCCGTCCATAATCAAAGCCTCTTCGCCCTGTCTGTCGTGCTGACACCAAGGCGGGACGCCCCGCCCCGTATCAAGATCACTATATATCTCGGGGCTTGGCTGGCAAGTCCCGCAAGATGATGTAGTCAACGAAGAGGTAGCAACTTGCTGTGACGGCTATATGACAGGCAAAATCGCCCGAAGAACGGGCGGCTTATGGCCTTACATCCCCAGTTTGTCGCGCATGAACGCCAATGAGACCCCAAGACCGTCGGGCGAAATGCCGTGGGCAGTGCCTTTCATGACGTGGGCGTAGACCTCGGTGAAGCCTGCTTCTTGCAGGGCGTCGATGGCGGAGGGCAGGCTTTGGGGCGGAACAACATCGTCGTGATCGCCATGCAGCAGCAGGATTGGCGGCTTGGAACGCGCCTCATCCTTCAGCAGTTCGGGCTGCAACAAACGACCCGAGAAGCCGATGATCCCGCCAAGCGCCTCTTCAAACCGCGGCCCCACGTGCAGCGACATCATGGTGCCTTGGCTGAAACCGATCAGGACCAGCTGTTCGGGCAGGATGTCTTCTTCGTCGATGATGTTCAGCAGATAGGCATTCAGATCCGCCACGGCTTGCATCATGCCAGCCTCGGACTCTTCCTCGGACGAGTTGTCGATCCACGGGATCGGGAACCACTGGAAGCCCATGGGCGAGCCGGCGCAATGTTCCGGCGCATCGGGGGCGTAGAATGTGGTGTCCGGCAGATGCTCGGCCAGCGGATCGGCCAGCCCCATCAGATCGGCGCCGTTGGCCCCGTATCCATGTAGAAAGACCACAACCGAGCGTGTCTGCCCTGAAGCCGCTTCGCGGC
>JAYZYX010000267.1:0-2614 GCA_036139795.1 Pseudomonadota bacterium
CGGGTAAAACCCTGCTGGCCCGCTCGATGGGGGGTGAGGGGGGCGTTCGTTTCTTCACCTTTGGGGTTTCGTATTTGTTGGTTATGTTCGTCGGTGTCGGCGCAAGCCGCGTCCGTGACATGTTCGAACAGGCGAAAAAGAACGCGCCCTGTATTGTCTTCATCGACGAAATTGACGCTGTGGGCCGCGCCCGTGGTGTCGGCATCGGCGGCGGCAACGATGAGCGTGAACAGACTCTCAACCAGCTGCTGGTCGAGATGGACGGTTTTGAGGCGAATGAAGGCGTGATCATCATCGCGGCGACCAACCGTCGCGACGTTCTGGACCCCGCTCTGCTGCGTCCCGGTCGTTTCGACCGTCAGGTCACCGTGCCGAACCCCGACATCAAAGGCCGCGAGAAAATCCTTGGCGTCCATGCCCGCAAGACCCCGCTGGGGCCTGACGTGGACCTGCGCATCATCGCGCGTGGTACCCCCGGTTTCTCGGGTGCGGATCTGGCGAACCTCGTGAACGAGGCCGCGCTGATGGCCGCCCGTGTGGGCCGCCGCTTCATCACCATGGAAGACTTCGAAAACGCGAAGGACAAAGTGATGATGGGCGCCGAGCGTCGCAGCATGGTGCTGACCGCCGATCAAAAGGAAAAGACCGCCTACCATGAGGCTGGCCACGCCGTTGTCGGTCTGGCGCTGCCCCAGTGTGATCCGGTCTACAAGGCCACCATCATTCCCCGTGGCGGTGCCCTTGGGATGGTTGTCAGCCTGCCTGAAATCGACCGCCTGAACTGGCACAAGTCCGAATGTGAGGAAAAGCTGGCGATGACCATGGCGGGCAAAGCCGCCGAGATCATCAAATACGGCCCCGAAAACGTCTCGAACGGTCCTGCCGGTGACATCCAGCAGGCATCAGCTCTGGCCCGTGCTATGGTCCTGCGCTGGGGCATGTCGGACAAGGTCGGCAACATTGACTACTCTGAGGCGCACGAAGGCTACTCGGGCAACACCGCAGGCCTGTCGGTCTCGGCCCACACCAAAGAGCTGATCGAGGAAGAGGTACGCAACTTCATCCAGCGCGGTTATGACCGTGCGTTTGAAATCCTCACCCAGCAGCATGAGGAATGGGAACGTCTGGCCAAGGGGCTTCTGGAGTATGAAACCCTCACCGGTGAAGAGATTGCCCGTGTTATGCGCGGCGAGCCTCCTCAGGCACCGAACGGCAAAGACGATGACGAAGGCAACGCGTCTTCGCTGACGTCGATCCCGAAGACCCGCGGCAAGACCAAGAACACCGATGGTGACGGCGGTCTGGAACCGGAACCTTCGGCATAAGCCAATCAAAGAAAACGCCCCGCCTGATCCGCGGGGCGTTTTCCGTTTCCACCGCATATCTTTCCGGCTAAAGGTTGGAAATCGCTGCTTCTTTATTGCATAAATACTCAAGTCGCAGCGCGTTTGATAAGTTGAAACCTGTCATTGAGGCGCTGTCTGATGCCCGCACTAAAACCCACAGCTTTCACCGCAAAGATCACCTGGCTTGGCCATGTCCCGGATCGAGAGGCGGCCCTAGCCTCGCAGCCGCTCGAAGAGATGACGCTTGATTTCGGCGGGGTCGCGACCGAGGCCCATGCCGGTGTCACACGTCCCTCGTGCAGCCGCGTGATCTCGCAGCATCCGCGGGATACGACCATCGCCAATGTGCGCCAGCTGACCATCATGTCCGCTGAAGAGCAGGCGCAGATCGCCGAAGAAATGGGCGTGGACAGCTTCAATCCCGCTTGGGCCGGCGTTAGCATTGTGATTGAAGGTATTCCCGATTTCACACGCGTGCCGCCTTCGTCCCGTTTGCAGTCCGAGGACGGCACCACCATCGTCATCGATATGGAGAACCGCCCCTGCCATCTGCCCGCGCGTGAGATTGAAAAAGACGCCGAAGGGGCAGGGGGCAAATTCAAAGCCGCTGCAAAGCACCGTCGTGGTGTGACCGCTTGGGTCGAACGCCCCGGTACCCTGCGCATCGGCGATACGGTTCGCTTGCATATTCCCGACCAGCCGGTCTGGCCGCACCTTGAGGATGCGCTTGGCGACTAACCCGCCGCTCGTGCGCTGGAATAGGTCGTATTTGGTCAAAGAATCCGGCGCACTTCGGACCTATCCTTCCTTCATGGCAAGGAAGGGGAGGTCCAATGTCTTTCAAGTCCGACATCGAAATCGCGCGTGAGGCGCAAAAGCAGCCGATCCAAGAGATTGGCGCGAAACTGGGCATCCCGTCAGAACATCTGCTGCCTTACGGCCATGATAAGGCCAAGGTGGGGCAGGACTTTATCAACGCGCTCTCGGACCGCCCGGATGGCAAGCTGATTCTGGTCACGGCCATCAACCCGACCCCCGCGGGTGAGGGTAAGACCACCACCACGGTGGGTCTTGGCGACGGTCTGAACCGGATCGGCAAGAAAGCCGCGATCTGTATCCGCGAAGCCAGCCTTGGCCCGTGCTTTGGCATGAAAGGCGGGGCCGCCGGTGGCGGCTATGCGCAAGTGGTGCCGATGGAAGAGATGAACCTTCATTTCACCGGCGATTTCCACGCGATCACCAGCGCGCACAACCTGCTGTCGGCGATG
>JAYZYX010000268.1:0-13467 GCA_036139795.1 Pseudomonadota bacterium
GGCGTCCGGACACCACCCGGAAGGTGCTTTTGGTCGCTCCGATGTCGGGACATTATGCCACACTCCTTCGGTCGACTGTGATCAGTCTTCTGCCCGATTGTGAGGTCTACGTCACCGATTGGCACAACGCCCGCGATATTCCGGTATCGGCAGGTAAATTTGACGTTGAGGACTACACCCTCTATCTGGTCGATTTCATGCGTCACCTCGGGCCCGACACCCACGTGATCGCCGTCTGTCAGCCCGCACCACTGACGCTGGCCGCGACCGCCTATCTGGCCGAAGAAGACCCCAGCGCGCAGCCCTCGTCGCTGACCCTGATCGGTGGCCCCATCGATCCCGACGCCGCCCCCACCGAAGTCACCGATTTCGGCAACCGCGTCACCATGGGCCAGCTTGAAGAGATGATGATCCAGCGCGTCGGCTTCAAATATCCGGGCGTGGGCCGTCAGGTTTATCCGGGCCTTCTACAGCTGTCGTCGTTCATGACCATGAACGCAGAGACCCACGGCAAGGCGTTCATGGACCAGATCCATCGCGCCACCCGCGGCGAAGCCCGCGACAACGACCGTCACAACCGTTTCTACGATGAATACCTCGCGGTTATGGACATGCCGGCAGAATTCTACCTCTCGACCGTCGAACGCGTGTTCAAGAACCTTGAGATCGCCCAGAACAAGTTCGTGGTGAACGGCAAGAAAGTAGACATCGGCAAGATCACCGACGTGGCTGTGAAGACCGTCGAAGGCGCGAAAGATGACATCTCGGCCCCCGGCCAGTGTGTCGCCGCCCTGCGCCTCTGCACCGGCCTACCCGATGAACTGAAGGCAAGCCACCTTGAGCCCGGCGCAGGTCACTATGGTATCTTCGCGGGCAAAAGCTGGCGCAACAACATCCGCCCGCTGGTGCTGGAATTCATCGACGCCAACAACGGTCGCCACAAACCGGCAGCCGCTGCGGAATAATCCAAGCGCGTCCTGAAACAGAAAACCCCGCCTTAACCGGCGGGGTTTTTCATTTGGCGGCCTTCGGTGTGATCAGTGCAGACGCAGTGGCATCTCTAGCCAGCTTTGCAGCGCCGCTAGGGTCGCCTCGGGCTGTTCCAGCGATGGCAAGTGCCCTGCGTTCGGGATTTCATGCAGCTTTGCGCAGGGCGCCAGATGGGCCATCAGATCAAAGCGGCGGCGCGGGGTCAGCCCATCGTCGGACCCGCAGATCACCGCCGTGGGCACCGTACAGCGGCGCAGCAGGTCATGCTGGTCACGCTTGCGCTGCATGGCGCGGGATTGGCGAATGAACAGTTCCGGCCCCAAATCCAGCGCCATCTGCCCCAGCGTATTCAGCACCGCCAACCGCCCCGAACCAGGGGCCAGCGTCTTGGGCTGGATTTCCGAGGCCAGCACATCCTCCATCCGGCCAACGCGGGCGCGCACAATCCGCTCTTCCCGTAGGGCGGCAGCCATCGGGGTTTCGGACAGCAAGCAGGTAGAGATCAGCCCCAGACGACTGACCCGCTCAGGGGCGCATTTCAGGATCTCAAGCGCGATGTTGCCCCCCAGCCCCTGCCCGGCCAGCGCAAAGCGCTCTGGCAAATCGGCCAGCAGATCCTCGGCCATTTCTTCCACTTTCTGACCGGACTTCGGCGTGCGCACACAAACGGTCCGCCCCTGCTCCAGACCCGAGGCCTGATGGGCAAACACCCGATCGTCACACAATATCCCCGGAAGCAGAACCACCGCCTCAACCATACCGAGAAACCCTTAACTTAAACTATACAATTCAAATTGTGCGAGATTCCGCTTTGAGAGGGCAAGCGTTTATCAAGTCAGGGCAGGAAAACCGGACCCATTTATCGCGAACCGTTGCAAATAAGGGCCGCACGCCACACAGACCGCACTGGATTTAAGCGACACCTGCCGTCACGAAAGACGCGTTATGAGACCGAAAACAACGGTCGCCTTCTGAAAATGACAGTCATACTGACGGGTTACGAAGGCGCCCCCAAAACGCTCTGCCCCTGTGGCGCGACCTTCATCGGCGATTACAGAATACAGCCCATCCCCGCCCTCTTCGGTGGCTCTGGCACGGGGCGGAGAAAGGCCCAAGATGATAGCGGGCATAAGGGATCACTGCCCCAGCCCGTAAGCTCCACAATTAACAACTTTAAGAAGAACAACCTAAACGGGAAGTTATACTCACAGCTGAAAAAAGTTTTCACACCGTCAAATTTTGCAAAATTTTTAGCATATGATGTGGGAATTTCCCGCCCTCCCTACAAAATATGCGATCGCGCAGGAAAATTATACACATGGCCCCCCGCAGCTATGCCCCTTATCCCCACAGAGTTATCCACAGGCCCTGCACGCCCACGGGACAAATACGCAAGCGCACTACGTCCTGCGAAGGATAGTCTTTTTCCGTAGACTGACTGACGAAAAGTCTCCGATTGATCCTATGCCCACGACGCAAAAAGCCCGCCACAGCGTCAGCTTGGCGGGCGATCTGAAAAACGGCAGGACAGCGGGCTTATGCTGCGCGGCTGGACACCTCATGGATCGCGGTGGCAATCACCTCAAGGCAGTCAGGGGTGGAAAAGCTGTGATCCGCCCCATCCACCAACAACAGCCGCATGTCATCCCCCTGCGCATGATCCAGCAGACGCAGCGCCGTCGCGGTCGAGACCGACGTATCCGCCGTCCCTTGCAAGAAACGCACAGGGAACGGCAAGGGCAGCGGGCTACGCAGAACCAGATTGCTGCGCCCGTCCTCGATCAGGCGGCGGGTGATGATGTAGGGCTCTGGGTAATCCGAGGGCAACTCTAGCTTGCCATCCGCCTCAAGCACGCGGCGCTGATCCTCGTCGAAACCGGCCCAAAAGCTGTCTTCGGTGAAATCCGGCGCAGCCGCGATGGTGACCAGCCCCGCCACGCGGCCCTTCAGGCGCTGGGTCATCAAGAGGCTGATCCAGCCGCCCATGCTGCTGCCGACCAGTACCAGCGGGCCATCCGTCACAGCATTGATCACCGCCTGCGCATCATCGGCCCAATCGCCGATGCAGCCGTCCACGAAAGCCTCGGACGATTGACCGTGGCCCGAATAGTCGAACCGCAAGAAGCCGTGCCCCTGCGCTTTGGCCCAGTCTTCCAGCCAGACCGCCTTGGTGCCTTCCATGTCCGACTTGTAGCCACCCAGAAACACCACCAGCGGCCCTGCGCCTTCGGTCTTGTGGTAGGCAATCCGGCGACCCGAGGCGGTCTCTAGAAAGGTTGGCGCGGTCATGGGACTCTCCTGTGGTTTTGCGGCCAAGATAGGCAAGGCGTGGCTGGGTGCAACTCATTCCACTATCGTGGCCAAGTGGCCGAAAGGCACCCTGCGTGAATTCATCGCCCCTCAGTCCCAACCATGCCTTGACTTGCCAGACCCGTTTATTCACATAGCCTCTACACCATAACCCGCAACCGGGCGTCCCGTAGGCGCCAAACCGACGAGGAGACAAAAGGCCCATGGCCCAGATTTCCCTGACATTCCCCGATGGCAATGCACGCGATTACGACGCAGGCGTCACGCCCGCGCAGGTCGCTGAATCGATCTCCAAGTCACTGCAGAAAAAAGCAATCAGTGCGACCGTGAACGGTGCGCATTGGGATATGCAGTGGCCGATCACCGAAGATGCGCAGATCGCCATCCACACCATGCAAGACGATGAACAGGCGCTGGAACTGATCCGTCACGATCTGGCCCACATCATGGCCCGTGCCGTTCAGGAAATCTGGCCCGACGTGAAAGTCACCATCGGCCCCGTGCGCGGCAACGGCTGGTTCTATGACTTTGACCGCTCTGAACCCTTCACCCCCGAAGATCTCGGCCAGATCGAAGCGAAGATGAAAGAGATCATCAACGCCCGCGACGCCGTGAAAACCGAGGTTTGGGATCGCGCCCGCGCCATCGCCTACTATGAAGAGCGCGGCGAGCCCTTCAAGATTGAGCTGATCGACCGTATCCCCGAAGGCGAAGACCTGCGGATGTACTGGCACGGCGACTGGCAGGACCTTTGCCGTGGCCCGCACCTGCAAAGCACCGGTCAGGTGCCTGCGGATGCCTTCAAACTGACCCACATCGCTGGGGCCTATTGGCTCGGGGATAAAGATCGCCCGATGCTACAGCGCATCTATGGCGCGGCCTTCAAGAACCGTCAGGACCTCAAAGCGTGGGAAGTCCAGATGGAAGAGGCCGCCAAGCGCGATCACCGCAAGCTTGGCAAGGACATGGACCTGTTCCACCTGCAAGAAGAGGCCCCCGGTCAGATCTTCTGGCACCCGAACGGCTGGCGCATCTACACCACCCTGCAGGACTACATGCGTCGTCAGCAGGACCGTGACGGCTACGTCGAGGTGAACACCCCGCAGGTCGTCGACCGCAAACTGTGGGAAAAGTCCGGTCACTGGGACAACTATCAGGAAAACATGTTCATCGTCGAAGTGGACGAAGAGCATGCCCGTGAAAAGGCGATCAACGCCCTGAAACCCATGAACTGCCCCTGCCACGTGCAGGTGTTCAATCAGGGTCTGAAATCCTACCGCGACCTGCCCCTGCGTATGGCCGAGTTTGGCTCGTGCAACCGTTATGAACCCTCGGGCGCTCTGCACGGGATCATGCGCGTGCGCGGCTTTACGCAGGACGATGCGCATATCTTCTGCACCGACGACCAGATCGAAGCGGAAACCAAGAAGTTCATCGAATTCCTGTCGAAAATCTACGCCGACCTCGGCTTTGACGACTGGACCATCAAGCTCTCGACCCGCCCTGAAAAGCGGATCGGCTCCGATGAATCGTGGGATCGTGTCGAAGCGGCCCTTGGCAACGCCTGCCGCGCCGCCGGTCATGACTACGAGATTCAGGAAGGTGAAGGCGCGTTCTACGGCCCGAAACTGGAATTCACCCTGACCGACGCGATCGGCCGTGAATGGCAGTGCGGCACCCTTCAGGTTGACCCCAACCTGCCGGAACGTCTGGACGCGAACTACATCGGTCAGGACGGCGCAAAGCACCGCCCCGTCATGCTGCACCGCGCGGTTCTTGGCTCGTTCGAGCGTTTCATCGGCATCCTGATCGAGAACTCGGCCGGCAAACTGCCCTTCTGGCTGGCCCCCCGTCAGGTGGTCGTGGCGTCCATCGTCTCGGACGCGGACGGCTATGTGCAAGAAGTGGTCGATGCACTGAAGGCCGCAGGTGTCCGCGCCGAAGCTGACTTCCGCAACGAGAAGATCAACTACAAGGTCCGCGAGCATTCGCTTGGCAAGGTGCCTGTGATCCTCGCCGTGGGCATGAAAGAAGTCGAAGAGCGCACCGTCTCGGTCCGCCGTCTTGGCGAAAAGCAGACCTCGATGGCGACTTTGGATGAGATCGTTGTCACGCTGAAAGGCGAGGCAACCCCGCCGGACCTGAAATAATCAGGGTCTTCAGACAGACATTAAGGGCTGCCCTCGGGTGGCCCTTTTTTGTGCCGCTTTATGCCCCGTGATGAACGATCTGAAATCCTTCATCCTCGGTCGGGGGTTGGTAATGCTTGGTGATCGCCCAGAACTGCGCCTCTGTGGCGGCAAAGGCGTGATCCCCGCCCGCATTCCGCGCGTGCAGGCGCTGCAAGCAGACCTCATCGGGAACATCCAGCACATGCATCTGATGATCAGCGCCTGACTGATAAATGATCTCGCGCATCCATGCCCGCGTCGCCACCGTATTCGCCGGAAAATCCAGCACGACCGAGACTCCGGCCCCCAGCAGCGCCGCCACATGAGGCCCCATCGCTGCCCGCAACTTGGCCGAGCAGCACACATCGTCCTGAACACTGGTCATCTGATCCGCGAACAAGGCGGCCAGCCAGACATCTTCGGACACCAGCACGGCGCCGTCCGACGCCAAACGCGCGGCAAGGGTAGATTTCCCTGCCGCGATCTTACCGCTGAGAAGATGCAGCGTGGCAGCCATTACGCCGGAATGCCTACGTAGTGATGCACCCAGCAGCGCTTGACGAATTTCTCCATCTCTTCGGGGATATGGGCCACAGTCCAATCGTCACCGGCAAATTCACGCAGACCCGCCTCGTCTTCCCATTCAGAGATCATCGCGTATTCGTTCGGCGTCCCTTCGGTGGGCCAACCGATGGTCACACGGGTGCAGCCAGCAAAGCCGGACACGGACTGAACCGCGACGGTCTTGAACAGGGGCTCAAACGCGCTGCGTAGGTTGCTGTGGATGCGGACGCGATAAATGCGGGTAATCATATAAACTCCGAATACTTAGTAGGACGGCCTCAAAACGGCCCCCGCCTGCTGGCGCAGCAATACCGCTGGCAACACGAGCAAGGCCCGCAATATCCCTGACAGGGGCGTGAGGCGATCACAACACCCTACAGACCAGCAACTGCAGGATTGTAACATTCGGCGCCGCAGCACTGCCACACCCCCAAGACCGACAGCCAAATCGTAACAAACAGGCGGAAAACCGCCCACTACAAATCACCAAATCCGACGATTTTTAACGCACGCGTGACCCACATTCCTGTGAATGGCCTGTGGGCGGCGGCACTGGCTAGGGTTTGGGTGTCGCCGGAAACGTGAGCGGCGACTGAGGATCAAAAAAGGATAAGCCAATGAATACCTTCACTAAAACCGCATTCATCGCCGGCGCTTTCGTCACCGCCATTGCAGCAAACACCGTTCCCGCCGCAGCTCAGGCGCAAGAGAAATGTTTCGGTGTGGCGCTGGCAGGTGAGAACGGCTGCGCCGCTGGCCCCGGCACCACCTGCGCCGGCACCTCGACCGTAGATTATCAGGGCAACGCATGGACCCTGGTCGAGGCAGGCACCTGCACCGAGATCGAACTGCCCGCTATGGCAGACGGCACCGCCCGCATGGGCAGCCTCGAAGCGCTGGAGCGTGACATCCCCGCATAACGCCTCCCTCGGGGTGCCCTTCCCAACGGGGCGCCCCACCTTGCCCGAAAGGACCTGCCATGTTCGATACCACCATGCGCCGCCTGCCGAACGGGCCGGGCGTCGGCTATAAACCCCAGCACTACAGCGCCCTGATCGCGGACCCTGCCCCCGTCACATGGCTGGAAATCCACGCCGAGAATTACATGGGCGACGGTGGCCGTCCCTTGGCGCAACTGCGCGCCCTGTCTGAACGCTTCCCGATCTCGGTCCACGGGGTTGGCCTGTCTATTGGCGGCGAAGGCCCCTTGGACCCTGACCATCTGGCCCGCCTGAAAACCTTGTGCGACTGGCTGAACCCCGCCAGCTTCTCTGAACATCTGGCATGGTCCACCCATGACAGCGCCTTTCTGAACGATCTGCTGCCCCTGCCCTACACAGACGCCACCCTCAGCCGCATTTGCGAGCATATCGATCAGGTGCAAGAGACCTTGGGGCGGGAAATGCTGTTGGAAAACCCCTCCAGCTATCTGGCCTTCAGCGAAAGCACGTGGGCCGAGCCGGATTTTCTGCGCGAAATCGCCCGCCGCACGGGCTGCGGCCTGCTGCTGGATGTGAACAACGTCTTTGTCAGCGCCACCAATCTGGGCTTTCGCCCGCAGGACTATATCGCCGCCTTCCCGCTGGATCGGGTGGGTGAAATCCACCTTGGCGGCCATGACGAAGATCAGGATGACCACGGCGCCCCCTTGCTGATCGACAGCCACGGGCGCGAGGTCGCAGATCCGGTCTGGAGCCTTCTGGACATCACCCTTCTGGCCTCTGGCCCCCGCCCCGTGCTGATCGAATGGGACACAGACGTCCCCGACTGGCCCACCCTCAGCGCCGAGGCCGTCCGCGCCCACCGCTCCCTACAAAAGGTGCTGGCATGAGCATTCAAACCGACTTTCACGCTGGCCTTCTGGACGCGGCCAAGCCCGTCCCCAAGGGGCTGACCGATGGCGAAGGTCGCCCCGCTGGCCGTCGCTATTCGGTCTATCGCAACAACGTCGCTGTTTCCCTGCGCGAGGCGCTGACCACCGGCTTTCCCGTCACCCGCAAGCTGATCGGAGAGCAGAATTTCGACCATGTGGCAGGGCTTTACCTGCGGGCGCACCCGCCAAGTGATCCGCGCTTGATGCTGTATGGTGCGGGCTTTCCCAACTTTCTGGCCAGCCTTAGCGCCCTGTCGCATATCGGCTATCTGGCCGATGTGGCGCGGCTGGAATTGGCGATCCGCCACAGCTACCACGCCGCAGATGGCAACCCGATTGATGGCAATGCGCTGGCCCATCTGGACCCCGATCAGGTGATGGCCCTGCACCTAAACCTTGCGCCGTCGGCGCGGGTCTTGCGCTCGCCTTGGCCGGTGCTGTCGATCTGGCAGTTCACACAGGACGCCTCCGTGGGCAAACCCAAAGCCGGCTCGCAGGATGTGCTGATCACCCGCCCCGCTTTCGATCCCCAGCCGCAGCTTTTACCCACCGGCGGCGCAACCTTCATCAGCGCCCTTGCCACCATGCCCTTGGGCGACGCCGCCGAGGCTGCCCTGCGCAGCGCCCCCGACTTTGACCCCTCGGCCACTTTGGGCCTGCTGCTTGCTGGCCACGCGTTGGAGATGCCCTCATGCTGACACCGATCCAAATCCCACAATCGATCGCACTGAATGGCCTGCCCCTTCTGGCCCGCCTGACATTTGCCGGAACCCTGCTGGTCTATTTCTGGAACTCGGCACTGACCAAACTAGGGGACGGCGTGCTCGGCCTTGTGCGCCCGTCATTCAACTCTTACGCGCAAATCTTCCCGCGCCAGATGGAGGTCCTGAACTATGATGCCAGCCAACTCGGACTATTCCATTGGGCAGTGGTCATGGCAGGCACCTATGCGGAATTCATTCTGCCCGCGCTGATCATCTTGGGCCTGCTAACCCGACTGGCCGCGCTGGGAATGATCGGCTTTGTCGTGGTCCAAAGCCTGACCGACATCGTCGGCCATCACGTGCCTTTCGGCGCTTGGTTCGATGCGGCCTCGGACGCGCCCATCGCGGACCAGCGCGCCCTTTGGGTTTACCTTCTGGTGACCCTCATCGCCTTGGGCGGCGGCCCGCTGTCGCTGGACCGCCTTCTATTTCAAAGAAAATCCGCCTGAACGTCCTTGGCCCATCCCAGCCACATGCGGTCCCCGTCCACGATCAACGGGCGCTTCATCAGGCTGGGATGCTCTGCGATCAGCTCTAGAACAGGGCGCGCACGGGACGCCTCATCCAACTGCCGCCACGTGGTGCTGGACCGGTTCGCCAGCTTGTCCCCGAAGATCTCAAAGGCTTTTTCCAGCATCTCGGCCGGAACTCCGTCTTTGCGCACATCCATAAATGTCGCCTCTGGTATTGCCTTAATCGCCTTTCGGCAGGTGTCGCAGGTTTTCAGCCCATAGATGAACATCGGTTTCTCCTAATTTTTCCGCGTTTGTGAAGATGTGACCTAATTTGCAAGGTTGTTTCGCTTGCTTTTTACACAGGGCATGCAACGTTAAGGGTGTAGCTTCATCCTGCAACGCTGCGTTTCTAGATTCGTTGTGTTGTCCTTTGAACGTTACGCCAAGGCCTCCGGCACGCCGGAGAAGACGACTAGAAGGAGTAAGGGGCTATGCCCACAGGAACCGTCAAGTGGTTCAACACCACCAAAGGCTATGGCTTTATCGCACCTGATGGGGGCGGCAAGGACGTATTTGTTCACATTTCGGCAGTCGAGCGGTCTGGCCTGACCGGTCTGGCCGACAATCAAAAAGTAGAATTCGAGATGAAAGAAGGCCGCGATGGGCGTGCCATGGCTGGCGATCTGAAACTCGTCTAAGGCGAACATCTCGCGTCTGTTGACCAAAGCGCATAGCCGAGGCGTGTGAATGCCTCGGTTATTTCCATTTTGGCGATGCGACAGTTACCGGCGCAGTAGTTCCCGAACCGTGCAGACTGGGTCTTCGGTCCGCAGCACCGTGCGGCCAAGCTCGCGCCATTCTGCATCCGGGACCTCGGGGAACCAGGTATCGGCACCGTCGACCTCGGTCTCGACCTCGGTGATCAGCAAGCGATCGGCCAGAGGCAGCATCTCTTTATAGATGCGCGCACCGCCCATCCCGTAGATGCGGCGATGAGCGTGCTGTTCGGCCAGCGCAATCGCCGCCTCAAGCGATGAGACCACATGCTCGGCCTCTGCCCCGCGGGTGGATACCACGATATTCAGACGGTTTTTCAATGGCTTGAACGGCAGGCTTTCCCACGTGTTGCGCCCCATGATGACGGCGGCACCACTGGTTTCGCGCTGAAAGAACTTCAAATCCTCGGGCGCGTGCCACGGGATGGTGTTGTCCTTGCCAATGGCCCCGTTGCGGTCGCGGGCAACAATCAGACTGATCATACGGCCACAGGCGCCTTGATCGCCGGATCGGGATCATAGCCCACCACTTCGAAATCCTCATATTTGAAATCAAAGATCGAGGTCACACGACGGCGGATCTTCATCTCCGGCAGCGCCTTGGGCGTGCGCGACAGCTGCAACTGCACCTGATCCATGTGGTTCGAATAGATATGCGCGTCGCCAATAGTGTGCACGAAATCGCCAACCTCATAGCCTGTCACATGGGCCAGCATTTGTAGTAGCAGCGCATAAGAGGCGATGTTGAACGGCACCCCGAGGAACATATCGGCCGAGCGTTGATACAGTTGCAAATGCAGCTTGCCGCCAAGCACCCGCACCTGCCACATGGTGTGGCACGGGGGCAGCGCCATGTTCGGCACATCCACCGGATTCCACGCGGAAACCAGCATCCGGCGGCTGTCGGGGCTGTTCTGGATCATGTCGATCAGGTTGGTGATCTGGTCCACACCGCCGAAATCACGCCACTGCTTGCCGTAGACGGGGCCAAGATCGCCCTGTTCATCGGCCCATTCGTCCCAGATCGAGACGCCGTTTTCCTTCAGATAGGTGATGTTGGTGTCACCCGACAGGAACCACAGCAGCTCATGGATAATGGATTTCAGGTGCAGCTTCTTGGTGGTTACCAGCGGAAAGCCTTCAGCCAATGGATACCGCTGTTGCATCCCGAAATAGCAGATGGTGCCGGTGCCGGTCCGGTCCGTCGATTCCACCCCGTGATCCAGAATGGTCTGCAAAGCCTCATGATACTGGCGCACCGTGCTCTCTCCGCCGCTGTTTCCTTGGGTCTGTCTTACAAACTGTGGGCAGGGAATCAAAGTGCTTCCACGATATGTTGACGAACACGCCATTCCGCACACCGGAAATTTCGCCGCCGCCCCTTTGCGTGGGGCCTGCCGCGCCTTAGGTTGTCCGACAAGTCATACGCTAACAGGAGAGTTCCGATGGGTATCCGTTACCTGCACACCATGGTCCGCGTGAAGGATCTTGAGAAATCGATGGCCTTCTTTTCCCTGCTAGGTCTGAAACAGACCCGTCGCTCGGACTATGAAAAAGGGCGCTTTTCCCTCGTGTTCATGGCGCCGGAAGGGCAAGAAGACTGCCCGGTCGAGCTGACCTATAACTGGGATGGAGACGATGGCCTGCCTTCTGACAGCCGCCACTTCGGGCATTTGGCCTATCGGGTGCCGAACATCTACGAGATGTGCCAGCATCTGATGGACAATGGCGTTACCATCAACCGCCCGCCCCGCGACGGGCACATGGCGTTTGTACGTTCCCCCGACAACATCTCGATCGAGTTGCTGCAAGAGGGTGATGCCCTGCCCCCGCAAGAGCCGTGGGCCAGCATGGAGAACACCGGACACTGGTAACCGGCACTCTCGGGAAAGGGTCCAATCAGGGGCCCTTTCTTAGTAAATGTAGCGGATCTGATCGCCCCAATAGCGTTCCACCCGTTTCAGGGCCCCCGCAATGGTGTCGATGCCATCCATATCCAGGACCGCGCGTTTTTGCAGGCCGCTGGCGTGACGCTGGAACAGTTCGGCCACCACATCGCGCACCTCGCGCCCGCGCTGGGTCAGACGCACCCGCACCGAGCGGCGGTCCATCTCGCAACGCTGATGGTGCATATAGCCCATCTCGACCAGTTTTTTCAGGTTATAGCTGACGTTGCTGCCCTGATAGTAACCGCGGCTTTTCAATTCGCCTGCCGTCACTTCGTTATCGCCGATATTGAACAGCAACAGGCCCTGAACCGCGTTCAGTTCCAGCACGTTCAGCCGTTCGAATTCGTCCTTGATCACATCCAGCAACAACCGGTGCAGCCGTTCGACCAGCGACAGGGTGTCCAGATAGCGCGCGATATAGGTTTGGTCGGCCGAGGCAGCCGGCGGCGCATGCATCATCATCTTTCGATCTCCGCTCAGTGGGTTGATGAGGACACACTGAGCGGAATTGCCGAATATTCGGTTAAATCGTGCGAAAGATGGCTAAAATGCGGCCTATTTCTTGAAATTCAGGTCTTTCGCGATGTCCGTGACCAGATCCAGATACTGCGCCGGTGTCGGCGCCTGACCGCTAACCCACTGATAAAGATCGTGATCGTTCTCTTCCAGCAGCGCCTCATAAAGGTCCAGCGCGGGGGCATCCAGATCGGACATACGGTTGTCCGCATAGGCCATCAGGATCAGGTCCATCTCTTTGATGCCACGGCGCATGGACCGCATTTTCAGACGCTTCAGACGGGTTTCGCGGTCTTCTGTGATCTGGGTCACGGGCTCAGCTCTCCTTCAGGGCGGCACGCAGCCGCTTTTCCAGTCGGGCCAGCTTGTCGCCACTGCTTTTGATCTGGGTGCGCAAGTCACGCAGCTCCCCAAGCAGTTCGCTGACCTCAGGAGCGATGTCCTCTTCTTCGGGCGGCCCGTCAAGCCCATCCCCCTCACCATTGAGCAGCCACATCAGCGAAACGTTCAGCAAACCTGCCATCATTTGCAGCTTGTTGGCGCGAGGCTCGTTCAGGTCCTGCTCCCAACTTTGCAATGTTCCCAACTTGATACCCATTCGGCGGGCCAATTGTGCCTGTGTCATTCCGGCGGCTTCGCGGGCGGCTGCCACGCGATCGCCAAAAGTTGCGGCATCTTCGCTATACCAGTTGTCGTTCATCTGTTGTCCTTCCTGCGAACCCGCTTGATCGACTTTCTGAGGCAGACTAGGACAGTTGCACCTAAGGTTCAAATCGCCGGAGTTCGCGTATGTCTTTGTTGTCCAAAGCGCTTGAGCGGGTCAAACCCTCTCCCACAGTCGCCGTTACCCAAAAGGCGCGCGAACTGAAGGCCGCAGGGGTGGATGTGATCAGCCTCGGCGCGGGCGAGCCTGACTTTGACACCCCCCAACACCTCAAGGACGCCGCTATTGATGCGATAAACCGGGGCGAGACGAAGTACACCGCTCCCGACGGCATCCCGGAGCTGAAAAGCGCCATCTGTGCGAAATTCGCCCGCGACAACAATCTGGGCTACACGCCTGCACAGGTGATCGTGGGCACAGGCGGCAAGCAGGTGC
>JAYZYX010000269.1:0-8016 GCA_036139795.1 Pseudomonadota bacterium
GCAATGACACAACCGTTTCAACATGCCCGTGTCCTGCGGGCCACCCCATCCAGCCGCATCGCCATGAGCCTTTGCGTGATCGTGCTGGCGGGACTTGTGACCATGCCGTGGTGGGCCTCGTCGGGGAATATCCGTTGGGCGATCGAGCTGAGCTGCTATCTGGCGATTGCCCAGATGTGGAACCTGCTGGCGGGATATGCGGGTCTGGTCAGCGTCGGGCAACAGGCCTTCATAGGGGTCGCGGGCTATATGCTGTTCGTGCTGGCGCAGAACTTTGGCGTGAATCCCTTTGTGGCGGTGATCTTGTCGCTGATCGCCCCTGCGGTGCTGGCCGTGCCGACCTATCTGCTGTTGCGCCGTCTGGACGGGCCATATTTCGCTATCGGCACTTGGGTCGTGGCCGAGGCCGTACGACTGGCCACCTCCAACATCGACTATTTGAACGCGGGCGCGGGTCTGACCCTGCGGGTGATGACCCAATACAGTCAGCATGAACGCGAAGTGGCCTTTGTGATCCTTTGCGCGTTGCTGCTGGTGGCGACCATCGGGGGCAGCTACTGGCTGCTACGCTCACGCATCGGCTTGGCGCTGACGGCCATGCGCGACAACCCTGTCGCGGCCGCCAGCCAAGGGGTGAACGTGGGCCGTCTGCGTTTTGCGATCTTTATCGCGGCGGCGGTGGGGACCGGCTTTGCGGGGGCGATCTACTATATGGCGCAGTTGCGGATCACGCCGGCGGCGGGCTTTGATCCCTTCTGGGCCAGCATGTCGATCTTCATCGTGATGGTTGGCGGCATCGGAGCCATCGAAGGGGCCATCGTCGGCGCGCTGATCTACTTCTTCGCGGATCGTTTGTTCGGAGAATATGGCTCGGCCTATCTGATTGTCCTTGGCCTGCTGACCTTGATCATCGCGCTCTACGCCCGTGGCGGCGTCTGGGGCTTGCTGCAAAAGCTGGGGGATCACCCGTGGTTCCCTGTGCAACGGAAACTGGTGTTGGAGGATAAGCGATGAAAGCGGCCATCTTTGACGCCATGGGCCAACCTCTGCGGATCGGCTCGGTTAAAACGCCCGAAGCCGCAGCAGGCCAAGTGCTGCTGAAAGTCTGCCGCTGCGGGATTTGCGGATCGGACCTGCATATGACCGAAGACCCGACCTTCGGCCTACAAGGCGGCGAGGTGATCGGCCACGAATTCTCGGGCGAGGTGATCGACGTGGGCGCAGGGGTGACTGGCCTGAAGGTGGGTGATCAGGTCTCTGCCGCCCCGTTGCGGGGGTGCGGGGCATGTGCGTCCTGCCTGAAGGGAGAGCCCGCGTGGTGCGCCAACTTCTCTCTGATCGGTGGGGGCTATGCGGAATTCGCCGCCGTAGACGCCTTTCAATGCCGCAAGCTGCCTTGGGGGATTTCTGCCGTAGATGGCGCCTTGGCCGAGCCTTTGGGCGTGGCGCTTCACGGGATCATGCGGGCACGGATGCAGCCTGGGGCCACGGTGCTTGTGGTGGGTGCGGGGGCTATCGGGCTGGCAGTCGCCTTTTGGGCGCGGCGCATGGGGGCTGCCAAGGTGGTGGTCGTCGACATGCACGATCACCAGCGGGAGCGGGCGATGGATTTGGGGGCGACCGAGTTCCTGATTTCTGGCCACGGTCTTGAGGCCCGCGTAAATGAGGCCTGCGGCGCGGCCCCCGAGATTGTCTTTGAATGCGTCGGAAAGCCGGGCCTGATTGATCACTGCATTGGATTGGTCGCGCCAAGAGGCCGCGTGGTTGTGCTGGGGCTTTGCACCGCGCCAGATCATATGGACAGCTTTCGCGCCATTTCAAAAGAAGTCGAGATCGTGATGTCGGTGTTCTTCACCATGCCTGAATTCGAGCTGGCGATCCGTGCTTTGGATGCAGGTACTTATGCGCCGCAGCATCTGATCTCGGACACGGTATCGCTGGCTGCTATGCCCGATGCCTTTGAGGCTCTGCGCGCACGGACCACCCAATGCAAGGTTCTTATTGATCCCTCCGCTGGCTGAGAAGGTCTATCAAGTGCGGTGCAGCAGGCGGTCTGCCATTACGGCGGCGGATGTGCGGTTGTCGACGCCCATTTTGTAGAAAACCTGTTCCAGATGCTTGTTCACGGTACGCGCGCTCAAGCTAAGGATTTCCGCGATGTCCTTGTTGGTTTTCCCTTGGCTCAGCCATAACAGCACTTCTGCCTCGCGTTCAGTCAGGCCGTGAGCCTGTATCAGCGGCATGATCGGAGAGCTTTCACGCATTTCGTGAATTTCGATTAGGGTTTGATCGTTGGTGGTGCCCACATATTTCAAGACCAGCTGGCCGATCATCAGCGGGGTTGAACGGGACAGGGCCGTCTGCCCCAGACCTGACAACCAATCGCTGAAGGCGCGGGGTGGGGCGGTGGAGAGCAGGGCCTTGGTCCCTTCTGTTGTATCCACCAAATCCAGCGCCTTCGGGGTGCCCCAGACAAAGCCGCCGTTCTTGTCGAAGGCCAGCAACGACTGGCCGGTTTCATCCAAGGCATGACGCGCAGAAGAGATCGCGCGGGCGTTCAGAACATGGGTGATGATGCGGGCGACCAGTTCATCCAGAACAACCGGCTTGGTGATATAATCAACCCCGCCTGATTGTAGGCCCTTCAGGATATATTCCGCATCGGTCAGGCCAGTCATGAAGATCACCGGCGCATCGGCCGAGGCAGGATTGGCCTTGAGGACGCGGCAGGTCTCAAACCCGTCCATACCGGGCATCTGGGCGTCCAAGAGAATGACGTCTGGCTGGACGCGGTGAGTCAGAGCGATGCCTTCAGGGCCGCTGCGGGCCACAAGAACGGTCATGCCGTTGGCTTCTAGCGCCTCGGAGATCACCCCGAGGGTTTCGGGCGCATCGTCGATCACCAGCGCAATGGCGCGCGCGCCGAAGGCATTGGTCTGAGAGGTTTCAGGTATCATGGGACAGGACCTCTTCGGCATATTTCAGAATGCCGCTCATGTCGAACTCGGCCATCATCTGACGCAGGTTGGGGCCGGATTGATTGGGGGTGTCGTCTAGGGTGTCGATGAGCCGGCGCAGGGGGGCTGCATGCCCCAGCAGGGCCAGATCCCGGATTTTCTTGAAAGTGTCGCGATCGGCCACGCGGGCGGGCGGCGTGGCATGATCCGGGGTGTCATGCAGTAGAGGCACGCGCAACAACTCGGCAATGCGCAGCAGCAGGTCTTCAAGGGAATAGGGCTTGATGATGAAGGCATCAAAAAGCCCCTCGCGCTGCACCTGACTACGGGCCTCCAGCGCGTGAGCACTGACCATCATGATCGGGGTCGAGCGGAACTTGGGGTCATCACGCAAGCGCTGCGCAAGGCTCCAGCCGTCCATCTCGGGCATGTCGATGTCCAGAATGAACAGATCGGGCGCTATGTCTTCCAGGCTGGCGAGGGCAGTGACCGGACTGGGTTGGCACTGGATCAAAAAACCCATGGGTTTCAGCAGGGTTTCCAGTAGAGCCAGATGGTCCAGATCGTCATCAACGGCCAGAATGGCTTTGCGCGGGCCAACATAGCCGGTCGCATGGACCTTGCGGGCATCATGCGCCTCTGGCATCCGCGAAATGACCGAGGGCCGCACAGATGGCAGCATCAAACGCAGGGTGAACCTGCTGCCCTTGCCAAGTTCGCTTTCAACGGAAATGTCGCCGCCCAAAATCTCCACCAATAGGCGGGTGATCGTGAGGCCCAGACCAGAGCCGCCCGCACCCGCGCGGGACAGCCGCTCGAACGGTTTCCAGATGCGGTGAATCTGATCGGGGGGAATGCCGATGCCGGTGTCTGTGACGGTGATGGTCGCCACTTCGTTGCGGTAGGCGATCTCCATATCCACGCGGCCTTTTTCCGTGTAGCGCAAGGCGTTTGAGAGCAGGTTGATCAGGATTTGCCGTAGGCGCTTTTCATCGCAATCGACCCAAGTGGGGATGTTGCCACGGGTGGTGATGCGGAAATCGAGTGCTTTGGCCTTGGCCTGTCCTTCAAAGATCGCAGTGACCTGCGCCAGAAAGGCCCGCAGATTGATGCGGTCGCGTGAAATCTCCAACCGGCCTGCCTCGATCTTGGAGATGTCCAAGAGGTTCTCGATCAGGCCCGCCAGATGTTCGGAACTGCGACGGATCGAGCGGGCAGCCTCGCGGCGGCGGAGGGGCAGCGCGGCATCCCCTTCAAGGATCTGCGCATAGCCGTAGATGGCGTTCAGGGGCGTGCGCAATTCGTGGCTGATGCCTGCCATATAACGGGTCTTGGCCAGATTGGCGGCCTCGGCCTTTTCCATCGCCCGTTGCAATTCTGCGTCGGTGCGTTCATGGGCGCGGACCTCGCGCAGCAGGCGTTGGGTTTGCAGGTCAGCCTCATCCCGCGCTTTGTGCTGGCTTTCCCGCGCCAGAATAAGGGTCCAAGCGATGATGCCGATGCAGACCAGCACGGAACAGAAAATCAGCGTGATAATCGCATCCAGATCAGGGCTGCCCGCGTGGGACCGGATGATCCACAGCAGTGATCCAAAAGCGGCAGCGGGCACTGAGGTGGCCACCAGAAAGAACGACAGGCGCGAGGTCAGGGCATCGAAAATTCGCGCGGGCAGGGCGTTTTGCAGGGCGCCGATGGTCATGGCATCCAGCCGCCCCTCTGGCTTGCAGGTGTCACGGCACGAACTGTCCAGCGTGCAGCAGAGCGAACAAATCGGCCCCGCGTAGAACGGGCAGTCGGTCATGTCTTCGGGATCAAAGCTGTATTCACAGACACAGCAGGTCTGTTCCGTCTGGGCTTTGCCTTCGGGGCAGGGGCGGGCGATGTAGTATTTGCCCTTTGTGACAAAGGCGATCAGGGGCGAGACCACAAGCGCCGTGACCAGCGCAATCCCTGATGAATAGGCCGGTCCCCAAGGTCCGATCACACCGCTATGGGCGATCAGGGAAAAGGCCACCGCCAGCACCATTGATCCCACACCAACCGGGTTCAGATCGTAAAGATGGGCGCGGCGGAACTCGATCCCCTTGGGGCTAAGGCCAAGGGGCTTGTTGATCACCAGATCGGCGGTGATGGCGCCGATCCAAGCCACAGCTACGTGGGAATAGAGACCCAAGATGTGGCCGATGGCGGCAAAGACCCCAAGCTCCATCAGCATGATCGCGATGGCCACGTTGAACACCAGCCAGATCACGCGGCCCGGATGGCTGTGGGTCAACCGCGAGAAGAAATTCGACCACGCAATAGATCCGGCATAGGCGTTGGTCACGTTGATCTTCAGCTGGCTGAGAACCACAAAGATACCGGTCACTGCGACGGCCAGCCACTCCCACCGGAAGGCCAGATCAAAGAGGACAAAGTACATGTGGGTGGGGTCGGTGCTGTCCTCTAGCGTTTCGCCCTGAAGCAAGGCGTAGGTGGTCAGGAACGAGCCCGCCAGCATCTTCACGACCCCGATCACCGACCAGCCCGGCCCCGACGCCAGTAGGGTCAGCCACCATTTCATCTGCTCTTTGCGAGTTTGGGGCTCGGGCAGGAACCGCAAGAAATCCACCTGCTCGCCGATCTGGGCGGCAAGCGAGAAGACGATAGCCGAGGCAAACCCAACCGACATCCAGTTCAGCCCTGCTGCATCGGGGGCATCGCCGTAGCCGGTCCAGAATTGCAGATCAAACCGGCCCTGAAACAACAGGATCGCGAAGGGCAGGATGTGCAGCGCGATCCACAGGGGCTGGGTCCACGTGTGAAACGCCGAGATCTTCGAGAACCCGTTCAGCACCAGCGGAATAACCACCAAAGCCGATACCAGATAGCCAAGCGAGACCGGCATACCAAAGCAGAACTCTAGCGCGAAGGCGAGGATCGAGGCCTCAAGCGCAAAGAATATGAAAGTGAAGCTGGCGTATATGAGAGAGGTGATTGTTGACCCGATGTAGCCAAATCCGGCCCCTCGGGTCAGCAGGTCAATGTCCACCCCGTAGCGTGCGGCGTAATAGCAGATGGGCAGGCCCGTCAGCATCAGGATGAGGCCGACAATCAGGATGGCTGCAAGTGCAGCATCAAAGCCGTAGGTCAGCGTGATCGTGCCGCCGATGGCCTCAAGCGCGAGGAACGAGATCGACCCGATCGCCGTGTTAGCAATGCGTCCATAGCCGAACCGTCGAGCCCGCCGCGCGGTAAAGCGCAGGGCGAAATCTTCCATCGTTTCATTGGCGACCCAGCGGTTATAGCTGCGGCGGTTTCCTGTCGCGCTATAGGGTATATGCATGAATATACGCCATATTTAACCTCATCACTCGTAAGGGCGCGCGGCTTTCGGCAATGACGGGGTCATCACGTTCGGGGCGGCGAATCTAGCCCTTCAAAAACGTGATTCCAAAATTGCGGTTTTGCGTCGCGCTCTTCTGGTCTTCGAGCATAGGGGGAAAAAGGCGCACTCAAATACGTTATTTGACGTATACTGCGCTGCAGAAAATTTTGTCAGCCTTGTCCTCAAGAGCGGGTGCCAACCTGCTCAAGAATTAAGCCAACAAGGAGGGCACAATGACCAAATCCAATGGTAACTCCCCGAAGTCGACTGTCAGCCGCCGCGCCGTTCTGGCCGGTGGCGCGGCCTTGTCTGCCTCATTGTTTCTACCCAAGAACCTGCGGGCGCAGGACTATCCCACGGCCGCAGTGAACACGACCGGCCTTGCGGTTACAGATGACACCGTGACCGTCGGTATTCTGCATTCGGTCACCGGGACGATGGCGATTTCCGAGACTGGATCGGTGCAGGCTGAAAAGCTGGCGATTGAGCAGATCAACGCGCAGGGCGGCGTTCTGGGCCGCAAGATCGAATTCATTCAGGAAGACGGCGCTTCCGACTGGCCGACCTTTGCGGAAAAGGCCAAGAAGCTGCTGGTGAACGACAAGGTGGCATCGGTCATGGGGTGCTGGACCTCGGCCAGCCGCAAGGCGGTTTTGCCCGTGTTCGAACAGTACAACGGCATGCTCTACTATCCGACCTTCTATGAAGGGCTAGAGCAGTCGCCGAACGTGATCTACACCGGTCAGGAAGCCACCCAGCAGATCATCGCAGGCATCGACTGGGTGACGAAAGAGAAGGGTGCGAAAAGCTTCTATCTCTTGGGATCCGATTACATCTGGCCGCGCACCTCGAACAAGATCGCCCGCAAGCACATCGAAAAGCTGGGCCTGAAAGTTGTGGGCGAGGAGTATTATCCGCTGGGTCACACCCAGTTCAACTCGGTCATCAACAAGATCAAACTGAAAAAGCCCGATGTAATTTACGCCATCGTTGTGGGCGGATCGAACGTGGCCTTCTACAAGCAGCTCAAGGCGGCGGGCATCGATATGACCAAGGAAAGCCCCGTCTTGCTGACGATCTCTGTGACCGAGGACGAAATCCGCGGCATCGGCGGCGAGAATATCGAAGGTGCCTATGCCTGCATGAAGTACTTCCAGTCGCTGGAGAACCCCAACAACGCCGACTTTGTGGCCGCCTTTAAAGAGATGTGGGGCGATGACATGGTGATCGGTGACGTGACGCAAGCCGCCTATCTGGGTCCGTGGCTGTGGAAGGCCGCCGTTGAAAAAGCGGGTAGCTTTGACGTGGATAAGGTCCGCGAAGCCTCGCCCGGTATCGAGCTACCGACTGCCCCCGAAGGCTACGTCAAAGTGCACCCCAACCATCACCTCTGGTCCAAGACCCGTGTCGGCAAGGCGATGGCGGACGGTCAGTACGAAGTGGTCTTCGAGACCGCCGATCTGGTCGAGCCCGATCCCTTCCCCGAAGGCTATCAGTAAGGCCTGATCGCCGAACGGTCCCGCGGCGTAAATTCGGGGCCACCGTTCCCTTAACCTGACTTGCCCGTGCCACCAGCCAATGCGCTGCACGGCACGGGCGTTTTTCCCTGCGGCTGCTGACAGGAAGGAACACTGATGTTTGCCGACTATTCCATGGGGGAACTGACTGCGATCTTTGCGATGCAAGGGTTTG
>JAYZYX010000270.1:0-5998 GCA_036139795.1 Pseudomonadota bacterium
CATTGGGCCGCGCGCTGTGTTTTTGGGGATATCGGTAGGGTGAGCCCCGATCCTTAGCTGTTGCGCCGGTCCAGACGGGTGCTGAGGTGGATCAGGCTTTCGCTTTCCAGAATTCCGCTGGCACTGGTCACGGCCTCTAGCACACGGTCCAGAATCGCGGGGCTATCGCAAGAAATCTCGGCGATCAGATCATAGCGCCCGGAGGCGGTGGTGATGCTGCGGACCTCGGGCAAGGTGCGCAGGCGCGACTGGATCGAGGTGCTTTCTTTCGGCTCAACCTTCAGCAACAGGGTGGCATGCAGGGCAGGGCGTGCGCCTTCGCCAAGGCGCAGGGCATAGCCGGCGATGACGCCGTTCTTTTCCAGACGCTCGACACGGGCTTGCACCGTAGTGCGGGCCAGCCCGACGCGGCGGGCTAAGGTGGACACGCTGAGGCGGGCGTTTTCGGAAAGCGAAGCGATCAGGGCCAGATCGGTGGCGTCAAGCTGCATGGGGGTTTGGTCCATTTGCCGAAGGAACTTGTCGAATTCTAGGGTGAAGCCACGATCTGATGCAAGGTGCCACCTGAGGTTTTTGTAGATCGCTCTCGGCTCTGACCGCCGCTGCTGCAATGGATGCCGCGCAGCGCTGCATTCTTTCAAGGCAGACGGGGGCTGCCTATCATTAAGAGTGTGTCTTGGCCCAAGCGCGCCCTCTTGAAAGGCGGGAACTGTGCTATAATCTCAATAGGATGGACCGGATTTCATTGTTGCAAGGCCGGTCGCGCTGTCCCGAGTGTTGCCGTCATGGATGCACGTTTGGCGCGATGCTTGCAGCCCTGATTTCCGGAGAGCGCCGCGACACGCGCGAACGTGGATTTGGTTGGAGGATGTGCCAGAGGTCGCGGCAAGAACGGGAGTTTGAGCCTATGGAACTGCCTTGGAAGGATCATGTGTTGGACTGGCTGGGTCTACGGCCCCAGTCCCGCCATTCGGCCAAGGGCAAGGGACGGGCACCGACAACCCATGTGATCGTTCTGGACGGCACCATGTCCACGCTGACCCTTGGAATGGAGACCAACGCGGGCCTGACCTACCGTCTCCTGACCGAGATGTCGCCGCAGGTGTCCCTGTTCTATGAGGCAGGCATCCAGTGGCAGGACTGGCGCAGTCTGTCTGACGTGACCCACGGGCGCGGGCTGAACCGGCAGATCCGCCGGGCCTATGGCTATCTGGCCTCGCGCTACAAACCGGGAGACCGGATCTTTCTGTTTGGCTATTCGCGGGGCGCTTTTGCCGTGCGCTCATTGGCGGGGGTGATTGACCGGATCGGGCTGCTGAAAGCCTCGGATGCGAATGTGCGCAACATCCGGCAGCTCTATCGCATTTACCGGCGCGGGGTGCATGAGACCGATATGCCGTTCCTGAACCGCGTTTGCCTGCAAAACGTCGAGATCGAGATGATCGGCGTTTGGGACACCGTAAAGGCGTTGGGGAACCGCTTGCCCTATCTGGCCGCCCATGCGGATAAGGAACACGATTTCCACAGTCACCATCTGGGCCGCCATGTGCGCCACGGCTATCACGCCTTGGCTCTGGATGAGACGCGCACTGCCTTCACGCCGATCCTTTGGGAGAGCAATCCGGATTACGACACCCATCTGGAACAGGTCTGGTTTCGCGGCAGCCACGGAGACGTGGGCGGGCAGTTGGGCGGTTTCCTTGAGGCGCGTCCCTTGTCCAATATTCCGCTGGTCTGGATGCTAGAGAATGCCGAGGGTTGCGGTTTGCCCCTGCCGTCCGGTTGGCGGCGACGCTTTCCGACCAGCATGAAGGCGCCATCGGTCGGCGCTTGGCGCGGGTGGGGCAAGATATTTCTGTCGCGCAGTCCCCGCATCGTTGGGGCTGATCCGTCCGAGCGGTTGCACGACAGCATTCGCCAGCGGCAAGCGGACTTTCAATGGGCATCGCAAACGGTCATGCCGCCCCCGATGCCAAGCAATCCTGAAGTCCGGTTAAGTTAGTACCATCATCGTGGTCGAGGCGTTGGCGTAGAGCCTGCCATCCTCGATCCCGCGGATTTCGGCGCGGGCAACACCGGTGCTGCGGCCCACGTGGTCTGCTACACCAATGGCGCGCACGGGGACGCCCACGGGGATCGGACGCATGATGTTGATTTTCAGCTCTAGCGTGACCGCCTTGCGCCCCTTGTCCATCGTGCTGTTCACCGCGCCGCCAACGGCGCTGTCCAGCAGCGTGGCGTACCAGCCGCCGTGGGTCATGCCGATCAGATTGCCGTGCTCTTCTTGCGGGCTGCCTTCCAGCGTGACGGTGCCCGGCTCTGCATGGGTCATCGCGATATTCATGGTGGCCCAGATCGTGGGCGAGGGGCTGTCGCCCGCAATAATGGCGCGCAAACTATCAAGCCCGCTCAGGGCGGGCTTCATGGGGGTGTTGTGATCCAAGGGGTTCATCACTGGTCTTTCGTCGGGGGCATTCTGCACCTGCACAATGCCCCGTTCTAAAAGATCAGGCAACGTTCTCTAGCTTGACCTGCGGGGTGACGCCGATGGCGTGGCACACGTCGCGGGTCAGTTCGGGACGGTTCAAGGTGTAGAAGTGCAGGTCTTTGACGCCTTCGCGCAGCAGCTCATCGCACAGTTCGGTGCAAAGGGCAGTGGCCAGCAGGTCCTGACGGTTGTCACGGATCGCCTTGTCGAATGCCTCATCCAGCCATGCGGGGATCGAGGTGCCGCAAGCCGCCGAGAATTTCTTGACGCCTTTCCAGTTCTCGATCGGCAGGATGCCGGGGATGATGGGCGCGGTGATGCCCGCATCGGCGCATGCATCACGGAAACGCAGGAAGGTCTCGGCCTCAAAGAAGAACTGGGTCAGAGCCTCGGTCGCGCCTGCATCTAGCTTGCGCTTTAGCCATTCCACGTCCGCTTTGTGGTCGGTCGCTTCGGGGTGCTTTTCAGGGTAAGCGCCCACACGCAGGGTGAACTTGCCGGTGTCTGCCAGCGCGCTGATCAGCTCGCAGCTGTCGGCAAAGCCTTCGGGGTGCTTCTGGAACCCGCCCGAGCCCTTCGGCGGATCGCCACGCAGGGCAACGATCTGGTTGATACCCGCTTCAGCATAGCTGTTGGCGATGTTCAGGGTCTCTTCCTTGGTGGCGTTAACGCAGGTCAGGTGCGCGGCCACGGGCAGACCGGTGGTTTTGTGCAAGGTGGTCACCGCCTCATGGGTCAGATCACGGGTGGTGCCACCAGCGCCATAAGTGACCGAGATAAAGCGGGGTCCCATGGGGGCCAGCACCTGCACAGTATCCCAAAGACGGAACGATGCTTCCAGCGACTGGGGCGGGAAGAATTCGAAAGAGATGCGCGGTGCGGTCATGGATAAACTCCTTTGCTATGTCGCTCTTGTCTCACAAACGTCGTTGTGAAACAAACTCATTATCTTCAAGATCAACATGAGCCGAACAGCAAGATGCACATCGAGTTCCGTCACCTGCGCAGTATCAAAGCGATTCATGAGGCGGGCGGTTTGGCCCGTGCTGCTGATATCCTGAACATCACCCAGTCCGCTTTGTCCCATCAGATCAAGGGCTTAGAGGATCAATGCGGGGTTGAACTGTTCGTGCGCAAGTCGAAGCCGCTGAAATTGTCGGCGGCAGGCATGCGTCTTTTGCGGGCGGCGGAACGGATTCTTCCTGAAGTCGAAGCGATTCAAGATGAATTTATGGGACTGCGGGCGGGCAAATCGGGCCGTCTGCACATCGCCATCGAATGTCACGCCTGTTTTGAGTGGTTGTTCCCCGTGCTGGAGCAGTTCCGCAAGCTGTGGCCCGATGTAGATGTGGACATCCGCCCCGGTCTGGCCTTTGACGCGCTGCCTGCGCTGGAAAAGGAAGATGTGGATGTGGTTGTCAGCTCGGACCCTGAAGAGCTGAAGGGCATCCAGTTCGAGCCGCTGTTTGATTATCACCCGATCTTTGTCGCCTCAAAGGACAACCCGCTGGCGCAAAAGCCCTATATCGATGCACAGGATTTCCGTGGCGAGACACTGATCACCTATCCGGTGGAACGCTCGCGTCTGGATATCTTTAACCAGCTGCTGATCCCCGCCAAGGTGGAGCCGGCGAACGTGCGTCAGGCAGAGCTGACAGCAGTGATCCTGCTACTGGTGGCCTCGAACCGCGGGGTGGCGGTGCTGCCCGATTGGGTCGTGCGTGAGGTAAAGTACAACAGTGACTACGTGACATTGCCGCTGACAGAACACGGGATCACCCGCCGTCTTTATGCCGCTATACGCGAAGATGACCGGCAAAAGCCCTACATGGTTGATCTGCTGCGTCTTGCAGGGCAGGAAGCACATAAACTCCAGTCCGTTTGAGACGGATTCGGCCCTTGGCAACAGGGCTTTCACGGCGTAAACGGGCCTCTTGAGACAAAGGAGCCGGACGGATGCAGGGCAGCGCAAATCTGAACATCATGATCAAGGCGGCACGCAAGGCGGGCCGGTCGCTGGTCAAGGACTTCCGCGAAGTCGAAAACCTTCAGGTCTCGCGCAAGGGCGCGGGCGATTTCGTGAGCCGCGCCGATCTGGCCGCTGAAGCCATCCTGCGCGAAGAGCTGCTGGGTGCCCGTCCCACCTATGGCTACCTTGGGGAAGAAACCAAGGAAGTGCAGGGCGAAGACCCGACCCGCCGCTGGATCGTGGACCCGCTGGACGGCACCACCAACTTTTTGCACGGCATGCCCCACTGGGCGATCTCGATCGCGTTGGAACACAAGGGCCAGATCGTGTCGGGCGTCGTCTATGACCCCGCCAAGGACGAGATGTTCTATGCGGAAAAAGGCGCGGGCTGCTGGCTGAACGACCAGAAGCGTCTGCGTGTGTCGGGCCGTCAGAAGATTGTCGACTCGGTTTTCGCGACCGGCGTTCCGTGGGGCACCAAGCACACACTGCCTGCCACCATCCGTGACCTCAGCCGCCTGATGCCCGAATGTGCTGGCGTTCGTCGTTGGGGCTCGGCCGCGCTGGATCTGGCTTACGTTGCCGCTGGCCGCTACGAGGGCTACTGGGAACGCGAAATGAAGATCTGGGACTTTGCGGCAGGTATGCTGCTGGTGTCCGAAGCAGGCGGCATGGTCGGCCCGATCCGCGAAGGTCGTGATCCGCTGGTGGATGGCGAAATTCTGGTGTCGAACCCCGACGTCTACGATCGCTTTTCCAAGATCATCCGCGAGATTTGATCAGACCCTTATCGAAGTTGAAAACCGGCCCCTGCGGCCGGTTTTTGCGTTTCAGGGCCTCAGTTGCCCCAAGGGTTTTTCCGTTTGCGCCGCGAAATGACCGGAACGCGGGTGGCATGCCAACGATAGTCGGCTGCCGCATGGGGCGGGTGCCCTTCGTGGCGGTGCCAGAACCCTTGGCCGCCAAGGCGCTTCCACAGGGGATAGGCCAGCGCCGCCCCCGCGACAAAGCCCCCAGCGTGCGCCCAATAGGCGACGCCGCCCATATCCGCCACGCTGCCAATGCCGCCAAAGACCTGCATGGCGAACCACAGGCCAAGGATCAGCCAGGCGGGAATGGTGAAAATCTTGAAAAAGATGACGAAGATAAACAGCACATCCACGCGGGCCTTTGGGTAAAGCAGCAGATAGCCCCCCAGAACCCCCGCAATCGCGCCTGATGCGCCCACCATCGGAATTTGCGAAAAAGGTGCGCTGATGACCTGCGCCAGCGCGGCCACGACACCGCAAGCCAGATAGAACAGCACAAACCGCAGCTTCCCCAGCGCGTCTTCCATATTGTCCCCGAAGATCCACAGGAACAGCATGTTCCCCGCGATGTGGGCCAATGATCCATGCATGAACATGGACGTCACCAGCGTATAGACCTGATTGCCGGAACTCACCCGCGCCGGAAACAGGGCCCAGGCGTTGTAGAAATCCTCAAGCCGGTCAATCGGGGTGACCAGAGGCCAATGCAGAAAGAACACACCGATGTTCATC
>JAYZYX010000271.1:0-6633 GCA_036139795.1 Pseudomonadota bacterium
ACCCTGCTGGCGGTTCTGATGTTCGTTCTCATGGGCATCACTCTGGAACGTTCCAAGATCGCAAACGATCTGCTGACCACGATGGCAAAGGTCTTTGGCCCGCTGCCCGGCGGTCTGGCTGTGTCGGTTGTGGTTGTGGGCGCGTTCCTTGCGGCATCGACCGGTATCGTGGGCGCAACTGTTGTGACCATGGGCCTTCTGTCGCTGCCCACTATGCTGCGCAACAACTACTCGCCGGAACTGTCGACCGGTGTGATCGCCGCCTCGGGGACCCTTGGCCAGATCATTCCGCCGTCGATCGTGATCGTTCTGCTGGGAACGCTGGCGGGTGACCTCTACTCGGCCGCGCAGGAAGATCGTGCGCGCGCTCTGGGGTGCTCGGACGCGTTGACCTATCTGGGCGAGCCTGCGGTGGTTTCGGTTGGTACCCTGTTCCAGGCAGCGCTGCTGCCGGGGATCATGCTGGCCGCGCTCTATGCGTTCTATGCATTCGGCTATGCGATGCTGAACCCCAGCCGTGCGCCTGCAGTCCAGATGGGCGGCAGCACGTCCGGCGAGGTGATCACCCGCAATGAAGGCTTTACCTGGTTCCTGTTCGCACCGGCGGCTTTGATTGCGGTTGTTATCTTCCTCAGCAACCTGAACGTCATCGGTAACCAGAACGTGGTTGTGGACAGCTTCACCGACGCCGGTGTTGCAGCCAGCCTGCGCACCAACGTAGGCGAGGAATGTCAGGCCGCGATGATTGATCTGCATGGTCAAGAGGCGTGGGACACCGCCGTCGCCGAGAACAAGGCCATTCAGGATGCAGGCGGCGTTCAGGAAAGCCGTCGTCTGACCCCGGAAGAGATCGAGCAAGTGCGCGCCGAAAAAGTGGCCGCATCGGCTCCGATTGGCACCGGTGTGACCATCATGATCGTCATGTTCGGCATCGCGCTGATGTTCGCACGGGGCGTCGCCCCCAGCCGCGCGCCTCTGCCGCTGCTGATCGGTGCCGGTGGTCTGGTTCTGATGGTGATCGTCGATCTGCTGTTCATAAACCCGCTGACCAGCGCGACCATGACCTTTGTCTACATGGCGATCCCGACTTTGATCGTCCTGTGGTCAATGAAGGAAGCGGCAGCGCGGCTGGCCTCGAACGAGCTGATCCGCGTGGTCTTCCCGCCGCTGGTTCTGATCGTTGCCGTGCTGGGTTCGATCCTTGGTGGTATCACCAACCCGACGCCCGCTGCGGCGCTGGGGGCTGTGGGTGCTATCATGCTGGCGGCCTACCGCAAGCTACAGGACGAAAACCGCTCGGGCCGCGTGATCATCTGGTCGACCTTCGCGGTGGTGCTCTTGCTGGTGCTTGGTGCCAACTTCGATCTGCGCATCAACACTGAAAGCGTTTCGGTCGAAAGCTGGGGTGCCTTCACGCTGGCCTATGCCGCGTACCTCTATCTGGTATTCGGGATCGGTTATGCATGCTGGGTTCTGTTCAGCACGGGCGTTCTGACCCCCGTGATCCGCGAGACTGCGAAAGTGACCAGCATGGTGTTCACCATCCTGATCGGCTCGCAGTTGCTGAACCTTGTGGTCATCGCCTTCGGCGGCGAGCATTACATCCAGATGTTCCTCAAGAGCTTTGACAACGAATTCACCGTCTTCCTGATCGTGATGCTCGTTCTCTTTGTTCTGGGCTTCGTGCTCGACTTCCTTGAGATCATCTACATCGTGGTGCCGATTGTGGGGCCGGTGATCTACGGCGGATCGTTCGATCCCAAGTGGGTGACCATCATGATCGCGGTCAACCTGCAGACCTCGTTCCTGACACCGCCCTTCGGCTTTGCTCTGTTCTACCTGCGTGGCGTTGCGCCCCGTGAGGTGACCACCGGGCACATCTACCGCGGTGTGGCACCCTTCGTGCTGATCCAGGTTATCGGGATTGCGATCCTCTGGGCCTTCCCGGGTATCGTGACCATCGTACCGGATCTGATGCCCAAGTAAGGCGTTAGGGATAAGACAAAATCAGGCGGACCTTCGGGCCCGCCTTTTTTCATGTCTGTCTCTACGGGGAAGGCAGAAAAGAAAAAACCGCAACGCGGACGGCGTGCGGTTCCTTATGTGTGGCGGTGGGTGTTCCGTTTAGCGCCGCACGGCCCGCACATGGGGCAGGCGCAGGTTTGAGACCTGCTCGGCGATCGGGTCGGTGGACAGGGGGTGCAGGTCTGCCGAATAGTCATCGGCCTTTTGCATCGGCTCCCATGTGCCGTTCCGGTATAGCTCTAGCGCCGAAAAATTCGCCTTATATCCCATCTTGGCGCTGTGGGGGACCCAGTAGCCCAGATAGACATAAGGCAACTCCATCTTCTTGGCCAATTCGATGTGGTCGAGAATCAGGTAGGTCCCAAGGCTGCGCGGTGCCATGTCCGGCTTGTAAAAACTGTAGACCATGCTGAGGCCATCGCTGAGAACGTCGGTCAGACAGACCGCTGTCAGCGGGTCTTCTCCGGCCTCGGAATATTCGATCAGGCGGGTTTTGACGGGGGTTTCTTCGATCATCGCAGCGAATTCGAAGACATCCATATCGGCCATGCCACCGTCCGCGTGCCGACCCTCTAGATAGCTGCGGAACAGGGCGAACTGTTCCTCGGTCGCCCAGGGACTACGTACCTCACGGGTGAGAGTCTCGTTCTTTTTCAAGGTCTTGCGCTGGGTGCGGCTCAGCTCGAAGTCGGCTACACGAATACGCGCCGACAAACAGCCGGCGCATTCGGTGCAGCTTGGGCGGTACAGCACATTCTGGGACCGGCGGAACCCTTGCTGGGACAGACTGTCGTTTAACGAGGTCGCATCATCGCCTTGCAGCGCAGTGAACAATTTCCGCTCAAGCCGCCCCGGTAGATACGGGCAGGTCTGAGGGGCCGTCACATAGAACTGAGGAGCATGAGGGAGTGTGTGGCGCATATCTTGTCACGTTAGTTTCAAGAAGAAGATAGCAACCGTGCCCCCTTGCGCCAAGAGGGCAGAGTCATAGGTTCGGGGGCGTCAGTATACCGCCATACGGTTTACAGGGGCTGTTCCGATGATGTGATCGGTGAGGCCCTGTCGCCGTGCGGATGTGAGCATAAGCACAATCGAGATCACCTGTAGCGGAAAGACGGCAAGCGACACGTTGTAACCCAGTGTGTGCAAAAATGCCGTTCCAAGATCCAGACGCTGGCCTTGCAGGGTGCGGATCTCCATTCCCATCAGGCGCATTCCCCACGTGGCCGATCCACGGGCCAGTGTGACCGTCCGGTAGGCAAAGCCGACCACCATCATCAGGAACGGGAAGAAGAAAATCCCCGTAAAGGCGGTGAAGGGCAGGACCAGCGCACACAGCAGCGCGATCGCGACCATATCCACGATCCACGCCAGCAGGCGCTTGCCGGGAGTGTCTGCGTAAATGTCTTCGTGGCGGTCAGGGTCGGGGAGGGTGTCGTAATAGGACATAGAGGTCATTATGCCAGCTTTGTGTTGCAAGGGATAGGGTCTGCCCGTTTCCGGGCAGACAATCGGAGCGCAAATGACGCTTAGGCGTCGGCGGTTTCGGGCAGATCCCGCTTTTGCGCGCGCTCGTCCATGAAGCGGTCGAACTCTGCCTTGTCCTTGGCTTCACGCAGACGCTCTAGGAAGGCTTCAAAGGCTTCCTGCTCGTCTTGCAGGCGACGCAGGGTTTCTTCTTTGTAAGCATCGAACGCGGTGTTGCCGCTGGATCGTGTGCGGCCACCAAAGCCACAGGATTTGCGGGTGGTACGGCAGGACGATTTGAACATTTTCTTACTCCAGATCATGTAGGCCAGAAGGGCAAGGCCGACGGGCCAGAAAAAGATGAATCCAAGGACCATGGCAGCGATCCATGCACCTTTGCCGCGGGCATCCAGCCAGGCTTCGGTACGAGAGAACCAGCCCATCGTGTGCTGGGGGGCAGTTTCGGTGTAGTAGGTCATTTCGGGCTCCGTTGGTTGTTAATGTGAATGCTTTTCACATTGAATAGATCGGAACCGCCTCCGTTGTTTTCAATAGGGAATGTGAAAACTTTTTACATTATCCGGATTGTGACGTGAAATCAGCGGCTTGCGCGCCAGTTAACCCCTCTAGAAGGGTGGGGTTCAGCGGAAAAATATGCCGCGGAGTGCCTGCTGCGGCCCAGATTACGTCGAAATCCAGCAGGCGCGGGTCCAGAAATGCGCGGATCGGGCTGAGGTGACCCACAGGGGACACGCCGCCGATGGCAAATCCGGTCTGGCTGCGGATCAGGGCGGCGTCTGCCTTGCCCAAAGCCTCGCCCGCGACCGCGCTGGCCTTGTCGGCGCAGACCTGATTGCCGCCTGCGGTCAGGAACAGGATGGCCTTGCCGCTGGTCTCGCCGCGAAAGATGATGGATTTGGCGATCTGGTCCACATGGCAGCCCGCTGCATCGGCGGCTTGAGCAGCGGTGCGGGCCTCTCCGGCCTCAAGGATCTCGGGCGACAGACCAGCCGCTTCGAGGGCTGCTTTCACACGTTTCAGGCTTTTACTCATATCTTCAAATCCAGTGCATGTTTGTGGGCCATTGACGCTGCCTATGGCCGCTCGCAAAGTGCGGATATGAGCTTTGCATCCCGCATGACCCGCACCCCGCGTCCCTATGAGCCCGACCACAGCGCCGAGGCTTTGACGTACTTTCCCGACCTTTCCGGTGAACTCAAGACCCTGATCGCGGGCACAGCCGCGTGCAGCCCCTATTTGCGGGGCTTAATGGCGAAAGAGGCTGAATGGATTGCAGCCTCTTTCGATGATCCCGAAGGGGCGGTGAAGGCGGAAATGGCGCGGCTGGGGGAACTGCCCCCTGATGCGCTGTCGGCAGGGCTGCGTCAGGGCAAACGCCGCGTGGCGCTGTTGTCTGCGCTGGCTGATCTGGCGGGCGTCTGGCCGTTAGAGACCGTCACCGGCACGCTGACCGATTTTGCGGGCTATGCGACCCATCTGGCCATGCGGGCCACCGTGGGCGCCGAAATCCGGCGCGGAAAGCTGCCCGGCATGACCGAGGCCGATGCGGAAACCGCAGGCGGTATGGTGGCGCTGGCGATGGGCAAGATGGGCGCGGGCGAGTTGAACTATAGCTCTGACATCGACCTGATCTGTTTGTTCGATGAAACGCGCTATGATCCGTCCGATTATCTGGATGCCCGCGCCAGTCTGATCCGCGCCACCAAGAAGATGACGGCGCTGCTCAATGACCTGACCGAAGAGGGTTATGTCTTCCGTACCGACCTGCGCCTGCGTCCTGACCCTTCGGTGACGCCGGTCTGCATGCCGATGGAAGCCGCCGAGCGTTACTATGAAAGCCTTGGCCGCACGTGGGAGCGTGCCGCCTATATCAAGGCCCACCCCTGCGCAGGGGATATCGCGGCGGGGGCGGCGTTCCTGAAAACTATGCGGCCCTTCGTCTGGCGCAAGCATCTGGATTTCGCGGCCATTCAGGACGCCCATGATATGCGCCTTGCGATCCGCAACCATAAAGGCCTGCACGGTCCGATCCGGCTTTACGGTCACAACATGAAGCTGGGTCGCGGCGGTATTAGAGAGATCGAGTTCTTCACCCAGACCCAGCAGCTGATCGCTGGCGGGCGTGATCCTGACTTGCGGGTGCGCGGCACCGTTGAGGGGCTGCATGTGCTGGCCTCCAAAGGTTGGCTGCCGAAGGCCCTGGCCGAGGAACTGTCGGGCCATTACCGCTTTCACCGCGAGGTCGAGCATCGCCTGCAAATGGTGAATGACGCGCAGACCCATTCGCTGCCGAAATCCCCTGAAGGCATGGCGCGGATCGCCGCGATGATGGATCGGGACCTGCCTGACCTTGAGGCGGAGCTGCACCAGCGCCTGTCCGCTGTTCACGCCAAGACCGAAGAGTTCTTTGCCCCTGACGCGGCTCCCATCAAGGACGAAGAGATCGCGGCGGAAACCGGTTTTGATCCGGCAATTCTATCTCGGTGGCTGACCTATCCGGCTTTGCGCTCTGAGCGGGCGGTAGAGATTTTTGAACGGCTGAAACCGGAAATCCTGCGCAAGCTGGCTCAATCCCCGCGCCCTGATGAGGCGCTGGTGGCCTTTGATGGCTTTCTTGCCGGTCTGCCTGCGGGGGTTCAGTTGTTCTCGCTGTTCGAGGCGAACCCGCAACTGGTCGATCTGATCGTCGATATCGCAGGCACGGTAAAGGCGCTTGCGCTATATCTGTCGCGGAATGCAGGCGTTCTGGATGGCGTGATCGGCGGCAGTTTCTTCAGTCCGTGGCCGGGCAGGGCGGCCCTGACCGCCGAGCTTCAATCGCGGCTGGCGGCAGAGGCGGACTATGAACGCCAGCTTGATGGCACCCGCCGGTGGGCCAAAGAATGGCACTTCCGGATCGGTGTGCATCTGCTGCGCGGCCTGATCGATGCGAAAGAAGCCGGGGCAGAATACGCCGACTTGGCCGCTGCGACGCTGGCAGGGATCGCCCCTGCAGTGGTTACGGAATTTGCCCGCAAGCACGGCAACCCGCCGGGGCGCGGGGCCGTGGTGCTGGGGATGGGCAGTCTTGGGGCTGGTCTGCAATCGGCGACCTCTGATCTGGATGTCATTGTCATCTAC
>JAYZYX010000272.1:0-5071 GCA_036139795.1 Pseudomonadota bacterium
CGGGAAGACGGAAGGCCTCGGCCGGGGCGGGGTCAGCGGTGAGCGAGATGCCGGAGGTGATGCAGATATCCTCAAACGCGACGGTTTGGAGCGCCGCGAGCGTATCTGCATCTTCGACATGGACCACAGGGGCCGCTTCGAGCGAGGCACCGATGACCTTTTCGGTGCGCTGCACCTCAAGGGCGGCGGTGACCACGCGGCGCACTTTGCGGACGTTGGACCATTTGGCCGCCAGCGGCTCGTTCAGCCATTCGGCGGGTGTTGCGGGGATGTCCTGCAGGTGGATCGAGCTGTCATCGCCCGGGAAGCGTTCGAGCCAGACTTCTTCCATAGTGAAGGTCAGGATCGGCGCGAGCCATGTGGTCAGACGGTGGAACAGGATGTCCATGACAGTGCGGGCCGCGCGGCGGCGGATGCTGTCTGTGGCATCGCAGTAGAGCACGTCTTTGCGGATGTCGAAGTAGAAGGACGACAGTTCCACCGTGCAGAAGTTGAAGAGCTGCTGGAACACCCCTTGGAAGTCATAGGCGGTGTAGCCGGTGCGAACTTTGTAATCCAGTTCCGCAAGGCGGTGCAGCACCCAGCGTTCCAGTTCGGGCATTTCCGACGGATCAAGGCGTTCTGCTTCGGTGAAGCCATCAAGGCTGCCCAAGAGAAAGCGCATGGTGTTGCGCAAACGACGGTAGCTGTCGGCGACGCCTTTCAGGATTTCCGGCCCGATGCGCAGGTCGGCGGTATAGTCGGACTGGGCCACCCACAGACGCAGGATATCCGCGCCGTACTGTTTGGTCACGTCTTCCGGCGAGACGGTGTTGCCGAGCGATTTGGACATTTTGTTGCCCTTCTCGTCCAGCGTGAAGCCGTGAGTCAGCACGCCGCGATAAGGGGCACGCCCCTTGGTGCCGCAAGCCTGCAACATCGAGCTGTGGAACCAGCCGCGGTGTTGGTCGGTGCCTTCCAGATAGAGGTCTGCGATGCCGTCTGCCGCGCCGTCTGCGCGGTCACGCAGCACAAAAGCGTGGGTCGAGCCGGAGTCGAACCATACGTCCAGAATGTCGAACACCTGCTCATAGTCATCAGGGTTCACGGTATCGCCTAGGAAACGCTCTTTCGCGCCTTCTTTGTACCATGCGTCCGCGCCTTCGGCCTCGAACGCCTCATTGATGCGGGCGTTCACGTCGGCGTTGCGCAGCAGGAAGTCCTCATCGGTGGGCTTTGCGCCAACCTTGATGAAGCAGGTCAGCGGAACACCCCATGCACGCTGGCGCGACAGAACCCAGTCAGGACGGGCTTCGATCATCGAATACAGACGGTTGCGGCCGGTCTGAGGGGTCCACTTTACCAGTTGGTCGATGCTGGTCAGAGCGCGTTCACGGATGGTCTTGCCGTAGGTGTCCTGACCGTCGCCCACTTCGCGGTCGATCGCCGCAAACCACTGGGGGGTGTTGCGGTAGATGACCGGCGCTTTCGAGCGCCACGAATGGGGGTAGCTGTGCTTGACGCGGCCGCGGGCGATGATGCCGCCCGCCTCAACCAGCTTGGCGATGACGGTGGTGTTGGCCTTGCCCTCTTTGCCCTTGCGGTCAAAGACCTGCAGACCCGCGAAGAAGGGGACGTGATCCAGGAATTCCGATTCCTCACCCACGTTGTAAGTCATGCGGTCCATCCAGTTGCGGGCGACGAAGACCTCATAATCTTCCTGACCGTGGCTGGGGGCGGTGTGTACGAAACCGGTACCAGCATCGTCAGTCACGTGATCGCCATCAACCATGGGAACGTCGTAGTCCCAGAAGCCGTCAGCGCCATCCAGACCGTTGAACGGGTGGGCGCAGATCAGACCTTCGAATTCGCTGGGGGCGATGTCGCGGACCTTGGTGAATTCGGTCACGCGGGATTTCTCCAGCGCGTCGGCGGCCAGAGTGTTCGCGAAGACATAAAGCTCGCCAGGGTTGGTCCAGCTTTCTTCCTGCGTCGCGTCCACACGGTAGAGGCCGTATTCGATGCCATTGCCATAGGCGACGGCCTTGTTCGACGGGATGGTCCACGGGGTGGTGGTCCAGATCACGACGCGGGCGGTCTCCAGATCGCCACCAGCGTTCTGGAAGCGGAACGGCACCCAGATCGTGTGGCTCTGGTGATCGTGGTATTCGACCTCGGCCTCAGCCAGCGCGGTTTTCTCAACCGGCGACCACATCACGGGCTTCGAGCCCTGATAGAGCGTGCCGTTCATCAGGAATTTCTGGAATTCTTCGGCGATCACGCGCTCGGCGTGGAAGTTCATGGTCAGATAGGGGTCGTCCCACGTGCCGGTGATGCCCAGACGTTTGAACTCTTTGCGCTGAACATCGATCCAGCCCTCGGCGAATTTGCGGCATTCCTGACGGAAGTCGATGACGGGGACTTCGTCCTTGTTCTTGCCCTTCTGGCGGTACTGTTCCTCGATCTTCCATTCGATGGGCAGACCGTGGCAGTCCCAACCGGGGATGTAGCGCGCCTCGCGGCCCAGCATTTGCTGGCTGCGCACGATAAAGTCCTTGAGGATCTTGTTAAGGGCGTGGCCGATATGCAGGTGGCCGTTCGCATAGGGAGGGCCATCGTGCAGGATGAACGGCTCGCGTCCCTCAGCTTTGTTGCGAAGCTGCTGATAGATATCCATTTTTTCCCAGCGGGCCAGCCACTCGGGCTCGCGCTTGGGCAGGCCTGCGCGCATCGGGAAATCGGTCTTGGGCAGGAACAGGGTGTCTTTGTAGTCGGGCGTTTCGGCGCACATGGGTGGCGTCCTTCGGTCTTGTCTCAATATCGGAAAGAGGTCGGCGCGGGCATCCCATACGCCTTGTCCCGGCGGCTCGTCTGGATCAGAGCGCCGGGCATATAATTCGAATAATGATCGCCATCATGCGTGTCATAGGCCGCCTTATAAGCCTGTGATCAGGGGCCGTAAAGCGCTGCGATGTATCGCCCCGTTGCGGCGCCCTGCCCCACCCCCTAGCTATGAGGTATCGCCCTAGGAGAGCCCCCATGACACAGCCCATCACCGGAGAGCAGATCGACCATGTGGTCGCCCGTTTTTACGCCCGCGTGCGGGTGCATCCCGTGTTGGGACCAGTGTTCAACGGACGCATCGCGCCCGAGGCTTGGCCCGCCCATGAAGACAAGATCAGCCGCTTTTGGCGCAATGTGATCCTGCAAGAGCGGAACTATCACGGCTTTCCCATGCGCACACACCTACAAACACCCGAACTGAAGGCCCCCATGTTCGCGGACTGGCTGGGGCTGTTCGATGAGGTTTTGCGCGAAGAACTACCCCAAGACGTGGCCGAGGCATGGTCCGGAATCGCCCATCGCATCGGCAAGGGGATGCGGATCGGGGTGGCGGATCGGGACGCGGACAAAGACGCGGTGCCCTCGCTGTTCTGAAGTTCTATCTGCCAACAAAAAAGCGCCCTTAGATGGGGCGCTTTGGCTGTTTCTGGCTGGCATGCGTTTCTTGCGGGCGGGCGTCGTGGCTGTCGAATAGATAGCTGCGGTGCGGGCTAGCGCGATACGTTGGGAGCAAGCTGGAAATCACTACGCGGGGCTGGCAAAGGGCTGGCTGCGCGTCTTGAGTTCTTGATGCATCATACCCCGCGGAGGGTCAAGAAAAATCTTTAGATTTCATATACTTGACAGATTTCATCAGGCTTTCCGCCCCTTCAGCTTTTGAAAAACCCTGTCAGAGCCCGCTGCACCACCCCCCGCGCCGAGGGGCGCTTTTGGGCAGCAAACGGCAACGGACGGCAGACCTCGATCGTGGCGATGCCGACGCGGGCGGTCAAAGCACCGTTCACCAGACCTTCGCCGAAACGGCGGCTCAGCTTGCCCAAGATACCGCCGCCAATCAGCGGCTCTAGCATATCGTCGCCCACAGCCACGGCACCGGTGGCCACTAGGTGGGTCATCACCGCGCGTGCCAGCCGCCAGCTGCCGATAAAGCCGCCACGACCACCGTAGACCTCGGCCACGCGGCGCATCATGCGCAGGTTGGCGGTCAACGCCCCGATCACATCGGCCAAGGCCAAAGGCACCATGGCAGTCACGGTTGCCACCTGACGGGCGGCGGCTTCGACCTCTTTCAAGGCGGCATTGTCCAGCGAGGCCAGCACCTCGCGCTCGGCCATTGCCAAGGCATCGCTTGCTTCAATGGCGTCGGGCAGGCGTTCTTTCAGGCGGTCACGGCCCCAGCGGGTGTCATCGCGCCCTGCGTAAAGCGTCTCAATCTGCCCAACCACTTTGCGGGCGGCGGCCAGATCGCCCGCCTCGGCGGCGCGGTGGGCCGCGTGCTGGATCTTGTCGATCCGCGCCAACCGGCTGATCGCGGCCAGTTCGCGCCCGACAATCATCAAGCAGACCAAAGCGAAGGCGGCGAAAAGAGCCGTCACCGCATAGCCCAGAATCGGGTTCGCCGCGATGAGGCCAGTCACGAAATTCCACGCCGCGACCGAGATCAGCGTCCCGATCAACGACACCAGAAGGCCCCAGAACCACCGCGCCAAAGATGATGGGCGCCGCGCGGTCAGTGCCGCCACGGTCTGCATCGCCTGCCCTTGGGGCGCCTCTGGCCCCATATCGGGGACAGGCGCCGCTTGGGCAGGGTTCGGCGCGTCCTGCGCCTCGTCCAAATCAAAGACAATGGGGCCTTTGCGGCTCATGCAGCGTTCCTTTCCCAAAGCAGATCAATCTCGGGCAAGCCGTGATCGCTGTGTTTTCCGACAGATGTGCCCACCTCGGCAAAACCTTCGCGGCGATAAAAGTTGCGGGCGGCCACGTTGCGTTTGAAGGTCCACAGCTCCAACCGGCTGTGGCGGGATTTGGCGGCATCCAGCAGCGCCTTGCCAACGCCCTGCCCACGCTCTGGCGGGGCCACAAACAGCGCGTGGACGAAATTGTCCTGTAGCGCCAGAAATCCTTTGGGGCGGCCATCGCCCGCCACCGTCACCCAGCCGCGATCAATCATCATGGCGCAGTTGGCGATATCCTCTGCGCCCGAACACAGACGGGGCAGCCAGTCATTTTCAGCAAAATAGCTGGACAT
>JAYZYX010000273.1:0-12784 GCA_036139795.1 Pseudomonadota bacterium
CTCGATGATCGAAGAAGGGATCAATGATGGCGACATCGTTGTGATCGAGGAATGCGGCAGCGCGAAAAGTGGCGATATCGTCGTAGCGCAAGTCGAGGGCTATGAGGCGACGCTAAAGCGCTATCGCAAGAACGGCGGGACCATTGCGCTAGAGGCGGCAAACCCTGCCTACCCGACCCGTATGTTCCGCGAAGGTCAAGTTGAGGTTCAGGGCCGACTGGTCGGTCTGATCCGCAGTTACTGAGGATAGCTTGTCTGGCGTGCGCCCACAGGCGCCCGCCAGTTCGATCTGAAGCGAACTCTGGACGGCGATCCCGCGCGCTGACAGCGACAGCGCCGGTTTTAGACAAAGTTTGACGATCAAAGACTCGGCAGGCTGCGCTTGGGACCGCAACATCAGGATGCTCTGCAAGAAACTGGTCGCTAATCACCCACAGTCCGTCAGAACAGTCAAAGCGATAGGCCAAACCGCGCTTGCCCCGAAGATGCAGCAGGTTTGTGTTGCCAAACAGCGCAACCCGCACCCCGTCCGCCATCTCTTGCCACAGCGGCCTGACTGCGGCTTCCGCCTGCGTTGCCATGTCGCCATCGTTTTCCAACCAAACCTCGGCGACAAAACCAGCGCCTTTGGGGAAACTCAGCGCTCTGCCCTCAGGGGTTTGAACACCCACCAGCTTGCCATCATCGGAAATCAAAAGTTCGGGGCGCTGGGTCTGGCTCCAGAGTCCTATGGCAACGACAAGGGGCAGGACGCCTGCAAACCGCAAGCGTCGTTTGACCACACAGATCCAAAGACCACCCGCCGCGATCATTGGCAAAATCAGCGAAGGCGGTGCCGCAACAGGCGTGACGGCACCTTCGAGGCCCGCCACAAAATCGGCCACCCATAGAATCCAAGCGATCCCCTGCCCCATCACCCAGAGGGGCAAAGCCTCAAGCCCGAATGGCATCAGGCACACGCCCGCAAGGCCGGCGGGAATAACCACGGTGCCCATCAAAGGCGTTGCCAGCAGGTTTGCCAGCAGACCGTAGTCAGTGATCCGGTTGAAATGTGCCGCGGCAAAGGGCGCTGTCGCCAATCCCGCTACTGCAGAAGAGAACACTACGGTCAGGCACGCGAACAGCCATCTACGCCACCCGATCCGTTGGCCCTTCGGCAACACACCGAAGGCGGCGATCAGCGCGGTTGTGGCGGCGAAAGACATCTGAAAGCCGGGACCGGTGATCGCTTCGGGCGCAAGGGCCAGAACGACCATGGCCGCCAAGGCAACAGACCGTAAGCTAAAGGCTTTTCGGTCAAACAAGAGTGCCAGCAGCGCGACGGCGGCCATCACATAGGCCCGCTGCGTCGCGATGCTGCCCCCCGACAAAGCCAGATAACCCGCCCCCGCGATCAGCGCCGCGACCGCCGCCAGTTTTTTGACCGGCCAGTGCAATGCCACCCAAGGCACAGCCGCCAAGCCGAACCGTACGGCGGCAAAGACCAACCCTGCCAAAAGGCCCATGTGCAAACCGGAAATCGCAAGCAAATGGGCAAGATTGCTATCGCGCAGGTTCTGCACAACCTCCTCAGGCAGATAGGCGCGGTCCCCTGCCAACAGGGCCGCCGCAACTCCGCCAGACACATCTGGCATTGCCGCCCTGAGCCGCTGAGACAAAAGACTGCGGACATGGGACACGGAAAGACCCTCTGGCGCGGATCGTAGCAACAGCACCGGCGTGCGGGTATAGCCGATGCCACCGATTTTCCGGAACCATGCGTGACGGCGGAAATCAAAGCCGCTCGGCTCGACCGCGCCAGAGGGCGGCGACAGATGGCCGGTCATCATCACCACTTGCCCATAAGCAGGAACCAGCCAGTCCTGACGACCGTGCAAGGACACGCGCACGCGGGCGGGCTGACTGGGGGCATCCAACACCACCTGCTCCAGCAGCAACCGCAGCGCTCCGGAACCAGAACGGTCCATGTCCACGATCCGCCCCTCAATCGGGCCATAGTAGTGGCTGTCCATGACGGGGGCCGCCACGCGATGGGTCCGCCATCCTGCCGAGCCAAAGCCCAAAAGCACACAGGCCAGCCCCACCAAAAGCGGCCCCCCGTAAAGGCCCGCGAACCGCGCAGCGCCAAGGCCCGCAAGCCCCAAAGCAAGGGACGTCCACAGCAACCAGACCGCAGGCTCGGCCCTTGGCAGGAAATAGGCAGCGCACCCCAGCCCGAAGCAGACCGCCGCCCAAGGGAACAGATGCCCCCTCTGTTCCAGCCATTCGTTGTTGATCCACGCAAGGACGCGCACTCTTGCCACCTCACAGAGCGGTCGATACACACGCCCCAGACGCTGCCGAAACTTCCCTAACCAAAGGTAAACGCGCCCATGAATGCCCCCGTTGTCACCCGTTTCGCCCCCTCGCCCACCGGCTATCTGCACATCGGCGGCGCGCGCACCGCGCTGTTCAACTGGCTCTATGCCCGTGGCCGTGGCGGCAAGTTCCTGCTGCGCATCGAAGATACCGACCGTGAACGCAGCACCCCCGAGGCAACGGCTGCGATCCTGAAAGGGCTGGACTGGCTGGGGCTGGATCATGATGGCGAGGCGATCAGCCAATTTGAACGCGCCGACCGTCACCGCGAAGTGGCGCTGGAGCTCTTGGCGCAGGGCAAAGCCTACAAGTGCTTTAGCACGCAGGACGAAATTCAGGCTTTCCGTGATGCTGCGAAAGAAGAAGGCCGCAGCACTCTGTTCCAAAGCCCGTGGCGTGACGCGGATGACAGCACCCACCCCGACGCGCCCTATGTGATCCGTCTGAAGACCGAGATCGAAGGCGCGACCGTGATCGAAGATCAGGTGCAGGGCAACGTGACGATCCGCAATGATCAGCTGGACGATATGGTTCTGCTGCGCTCGGACGGGACGCCCGTTTATATGCTGGCCGTGGTGGTGGACGACTACGATATGGGCGTGACCCATGTGATCCGCGGCGATGACCACCTGAACAACGCTGCCCGCCAGATGGGCATCTACACCGCGATGGGCTGGCCCCTGCCGGTCTACGCACACATCCCGCTGATTCACGGACCCGATGGCAAAAAGCTATCCAAGCGCCACGGCGCTTTGGGTGTCGAGGAATATCAGGTGATGGGCTACCCCGCCGCAGGGATGCGCAACTATCTGGCGCGTCTGGGTTGGAGCCACGGTGATGATGAATTTTTCACCGACGAACAGGCGAAAGAATGGTTCGATCTGGGCGGAATTGGCAAATCACCCGCGCGGCTTGATTTCAAGAAACTTGAGAATCTGTGCGGCCAGCACATTGCTACCGCTAACGATGCTGCACTGTTGGCAGAGCTGGACGCATTTATGGTCGCCAGTGACAACGGGTCGCTACAAAATGACAAAAAAGCTTTGCTTTTGTCTGGGATGTTCTGCCTGAAGGAACGGGCGAAGACTTTCCACGAACTTATTGAAAAAGCAGCGTTTATTATGGCTGATCGTCCGCTATCCTATGACGAGAAGGCGGCCAAGAATCTGGATGCGGTATCCCGTGGTATACTGTCAGAATTGACGCCGCAGTTGCAAAATGCTAGCTGGACACGTGACGCGCTAGAGGAGGTAATGAACCAGGTCGCAGAGGCCAACGGGATCAAGTTCGGCAAGATGGCTGGCCCCCTCAGGGCCGCTTTGGCCGGACGCGCAGTAACCCCTAGCGTTTTCGATATGATGCTTGTGCTTGGCCGAGAGGAGTCGGTTGCACGCATCCAAGACGCGGCGAGCGCAGAAGGCGTTTAACGCCCACGCCGTCGTCGCAATCCGGATGGCAGCTTATTGCAGCTGCCACCGGCCCGACCAACAGGTGCACCGGCCATGAACAAAGGCTGGCGCTAGTCCCGCCCGACACCGACGGTGCCTCGGGCCTTTCGAGAGGAATGACGATGGCTGACAACGACAAGACCGCAAAGCTGACGATCGGCGAGAATACCTACGATTTGCCCATCTACTCACCGACCTTGGGCCCGGACGTTCTCGACATCCGCAAGCTCTACGGTCAGGCAGGTGTGTTCACTTACGATCCCGGTTTCACCTCGACCGCGTCGTGCGACAGCACCATCACCTTCATCGACGGTGACAAGGGCGAGCTGCTGCACCGCGGCTACCCCATCGATCAGCTGGCCGAGAAATCGCACTATCTGGAAGTCTGCTTCCTGCTGCTTTACGGTCACCTGCCCACCACTGCAGAGCTGGAAAAGTTCGAGACCACCATCACCCGTCACACCATGATCCACGAACAGATGCACATGTTCTTCCGTGGTTTCCGTCGTGACGCGCACCCCATGGCAACCATGGTGGGTGTGGTTGGCGCCATGTCGGCGTTCTACCACGACTCGACCGACATTTCGGACCCCCACCAGCGTGAGATCGCATCGCACCGCCTAATCGCCAAGATGCCCACCATCGCGGCGATGGCCTATAAGTATTCGATCGGTCAGCCCTTCGTGTATCCGCGCAACGATCTGGATTACGCGGCCAACTTCATCCACATGTGCTTTGCTGTACCTGCGGAAGAGTACCACGTAGACCCGATCCTGAGCCGCGCGATGGACCGTATCTTCACCCTGCATGCGGACCACGAACAGAACGCGTCGACCTCGACCGTGCGTCTGGCTTCGTCCTCGGGTGCGAACCCCTTCGCATGTATCGCAGCGGGCATCGCTTGCCTCTGGGGCCCCGCACACGGCGGCGCAAACCAGGCATGTCTGGAAATGCTGAAAGAGATCGGCACCGTCGATCGCATCCCCGAGTTCATCGAGCGTGCGAAAGACAAGAACGATCCCTTCCGTCTGATGGGCTTTGGTCACCGCGTCTACAAGAACATGGACCCGCGCGCGACCGTGATGAAGCAGTCGGCCGACGAAGTGCTGGAGCTGCTGGGTGTCGAAGACAACCCGCTGCTGCAGGTCGCCAAAGAGCTGGAACACATCGCTCTGAACGACCCCTACTTCAAAGAGAAGAAGCTGTTCCCGAACGTGGACTTCTACTCGGGCATCATTCTGGAAGCGATGGGCTTCCCCACCTCGATGTTCACCCCGATCTTCGCGCTGTCGCGCACCGTGGGCTGGATTTCGCAGTGGAAAGAGCAGCTGTCGGATCCGCAGATGAAAATCGGCCGTCCCCGTCAGCTGTATCTGGGCGAAGCTCAGCGCGACTACACCGATATCGAAACCCGCTAAGTCCAGCTGGTTTAGAGAAAAAGAAAGCCGCTCCTTCGGGGGCGGCTTTTTTCATCTGCACCGCTACCATCGGGGAGCTAGTATGAAATTTTTAATTACATTACCATAAGCTGATATTTACGCGCCTCTTTAAGAAAGCGGTTTCAATATGAGTAATTTTTTAATTGGTCTTTTGGCGACGATGGCCGCCTACACCCTTGCACTGGTACTGGCTGGCGGGGACGGCGCCGATGATGACGGCGATCAAAATGATACTGATGACAGCGACGAAGGCGACTCGGGTGACGGAGATCTGACCGAAGAGACCGCTGAAAACACCGAAGTCCCTGCCATAGGCACGGTGGCCACGGGCACGGACAGCGCCGATTTCATCACGGGTACCGTCTATGCCGATACACTCAGCGGCGGTACAGGCGATGATACGCTTGTGGGCGGCGACGGGGCAGATCGCCTGAATGGCAATGCCAACGACGACTACCTTAGCGGCGGGGCGGGCAATGACACCCTAAGCGGCGGCGCCAGTCAGGATGTGCTGGTGGGTGGCTCCGGAAATGACCTGCTGAACGGCGACGGCGGACAGGATATCCTGTTTGGCGGCTCGGGGAATGACACCCTGAATGGCGGCGACGGGATCGGCCTGCTGATCGGCGGCAGCGGCAACGATCTATCCAAGGGCGGCACGGCCAATGATCTGATCATCGACGATACGGGCTCCGACACGCTGATCGGTGGCGGTGGACGGGACGATCTTGTCTCGGTGGACGGGGACTACGATCTGGACCTCGTCGTCGGCCTGTTGGACAACCCCAACCAATTCTCGGCCGCTAGCAATTCGCCTCTGGACGCCGCCAGCACCGGCGACGGGGCCGACGTTCTGGACGGCGGCACTCAGGGTGACTGGCTGGTCTTTGACGGCGGCGACACTGTGACCGGCGGCGCTGGTGCCGATGTCTTTGTCACTTCCCGCCAGTGGGCCAATGATCTGGGCCCTGCGGTGGTCACCGACTATGACCCCGCTGATGACACGCTGGAATACTACTACAACGCCAGCACAGGCACCCCGTCCCTGACGGTCCAGACCACCGATGACGGTGCAGCGATTGTCTATGACGGCGACACCGCCGTCCTGCGGATCGAAGATGCTCCCCAAGGCTTCTCGGCCGGTGACATCACCTTGATCGAAAATGACGACACTCCTACCGACAGCTCGACTGTTCTCTATGAGAACTACTTTATCGGCTCGGGGACGAATGAGTTGATCACAGGCTATGACACCAACGACGTTATCCTTGGCGACGCGGGCTACGACACAATCTACGGCGGGAACGGGCATGACTACCTGCTGGGAGCAAAGGGGTTCGATGCGCTTTATGGCGAGGACGGAGATGACGTTCTGGACGGCGGCAACGGTCAGGATGCCTTGGACGGCGGCGACGGGGATGACCTGTTGAACGGCACGACCCTTGAGGTTGCGCGGGGCGCCACTGGGCTGGCCGACATCGCCAACGCCCCCTATGTCGCGCCCGCTGCGGACGGCTCGGACACGCTCTACGGCGGTTACGGAGCGGATACGCTGATCGGCGCAGGAGCTGATGTCCTAACGGGTGCGGACGGTGAGGATCTGCTGGTCACCGGCGACTGGGACCTTGACGCAGGCGCGGTAACCGTCACGGACTTTGACCCGACCGAAGACACGCTGGCCTATGTCTACACCGGCGCGACACCGGTCCTTACCAGCGAAACCGATTTGGACGGCACGCGCATTTATGCCGATGGCACGTTGATCATGACCCTGACAAACACCCTGCCCGACGGCTTTGATGTGACCTCGGCCATCGTGCTGCAAGCGGCCGCGTAAAGCGGCCCTCTGAACAGCATAAGGCCCCGAGGGCGGCAGCACTCGGGGCCTTATTCATTCGGATCGGCTCAGCGGCCTTCGTATTTGGCGGGGCGCTTTTCGAGGAAGGCGACGACACCTTCTTTAAAGTCCCGCGTCTTGCCGCAGACCCCTTGCAGCTTGGCCTCGACCAGCAGTTGCTGCTCTAGGTTATTGTCATAGCTGCCGCGCAGGGCCTCTTTGACCTTGGCGTAGGCGACCGAGGGCCCGGTGGCCAGCTTCAGCGCACGGGCGCGCCAGTGATCGGCAAAGGCATCGTCAGAAACTGCTTCCCAGATCATACCCCAATCGTCGGCCTGACGGGCAGTGATCGGTTCAGCAAAAAGGGCCGCGCCCATCGCCTTGGCAGCGCCCATCTGGCGGGGCAGCCAGTAGGTGCCGCCAGCATCGGGGATCAGGCCGATGCGGGTAAAGGCCTGCAAGAACACTGCGCTTTCGGTAGCGATCACCACATCAGCGGCCAGTGCCAAATTGGCCCCTGCCCCCGCCGCGGTGCCGTTGACTGCGCTGATTGTGGGGATCGGGCTGTCATAGATCGCCTGCAACATGGGGACGTATTCGTCGCGCAGGGTCCGCTCAAGATCCAGCGTGTTCAGATTGCCCGCATCGCTCAGGTCCTGCCCAGAGCAGAAACACTTGCCCGCGCCGGTCATCACCAGAACGCGCGCCTCATTCGCGGCGGCTTTCACCGCGTGCAAAATCTCGGCCCGCATCTGCGAGGACAGCGCGTTCATCACATCGGGTCGGTTCAAGGTCAGAACCGCGATGTCGTCGCGGACCTCATAGGTGATTGCTTGGTAGTCCATGTCGCCTCCTGCATGACTGCTTGGCCGCATGAAACCCCAAGCGGCCAGCCACGGAAAGAGAAACCCCGCGTCAGTCCTTAAGGATCGCGTTCAGGCGCTCTTGTTCTTCGGCGGTCAGTTGGTCTTCGGCACCTGTTTTGGCATTGGAACGCCCGCGCAGGTAGCCAAAAGCCAGAACCAGCGCGATCAGCGCCATGATCGGCCCTGCTAGCCACAGCAGCATATTCGCGCCGCCGGTGGTGGGTTTTAGCAAGACGTACTCGCCAAAGCGGTCAACCACATAGTCGACCACCTCTTTGTCGGTGTCCCCTTCCACCAGCCGTTCACGCACCAGAAGGCGCAGGTCGCGGGCCAGTTCGGCATTGGAATCATCGATGTTCTCGTTCCGGCAGACCAGACAGCGCAAACCGGCCGAGATGCCCCGCGCACGCTCTTCCAGAACAGGATCGGACAGCACTTCGTCGGGCTGCACCGCATAAGCAACCGGCGCCAGCGTCATGAGCGCCAGCGCGGCAGCCGTCAAAGTGGATCGCAAACTCATTCCGCCGGCACTCCTTTCATAGCCGTCTTACGTGCACCGGCGGCCACGCGGAAACGTCGGTCCGCAAGGCTGAAGCACCCACCAAGCGCCATGATGATCGAGCCAGCCCAAATCCAGTTCGCCAGCGGCTTGATATAGGTGCGCACAGCCCAACCGCCATCTGCCTGCGGATCGCCGATGACCACGTAGATATCGCGCAGAAACCCGTTATCAATCGCGGCTTCGGTCGTGGGCATCTGGGCCACGGGATAGACCCGCTTTTCCGGATAAAGAGTGGTCAACTGGCGACCATCCTTCCCAAGCTCAACCACGCCGGTGGTCGAGATATAGTTCGGGCCCTGCACCTGCTGCACATCGCTCAGCACGAATTGGTAGCCGCCCAGTTCAAAGGGCTCGCCCACATTCACGACGCGGATGTCTTCCTGATCCCAAGCCATCAGACCCGCGATCCCGATAAAGGTGATCCCCAGTCCCGCATGGGCCACAGCCTTGCCCCAATCCGCACCGGGCAGACGGAACAGACGGGCAAAGCGGTTGCCGCTACGACCCGTGCGTCCCCACAGATCAAGCGCCGCGCCGGAAATCATCCACGCCCCAAGCAGCAGGCCGATGGGACCAAGCGCTGTGCGTTCGGTCTGGATTGCATAGGCCAGCGCGGCCACGGCAATCGCTAGGACCACCAGCGGCACCAGCGATTTCGCCACGCGGCCACCATTCGCCCGTTTCCACGACAACATGGACCCGAAGGGCAGCAAAGCCCCCAGCACCACCATGAACGGCGTGAAGGCCATGTTGAAGAACGGCGCACCGACGGACAGTTTACGGCCAAAGAACATCTCGGCCATCAGGGGCCAGAGGGTGCCAAAGAACACTACAAAGGCCGCGACCGCCAGCAGGATGTTGTTGAAGACCAGCGCGCTTTCACGGCTGACAACGCCGAAGACGCCCTTGGCTTCCATCGCGCTGGCACGTGCCGCGAACAGGGTCAGCGCACCGCCCATGAAGAAGGCAAGGATAAACAGGATGAAAACGCCGCGCTCGGGGTCGTTGGCGAAAGCGTGGACCGAGGTCAGAACCCCCGAACGCACGATGAACGTCCCGATCAACGAGAAGCCAAACGCCAGAATCGCCAGCAGGATGGTCCAGCTTTTCAACGCCTCGCGCTTTTCGACCACGATGGCCGAGTGCAGCAAGGCCGCCGCGACCAGCCACGGCATGAAGCTGGCGTTTTCCACCGGATCCCAGAACCAGAAACCGCCCCAGCCAAGCTCATAATAGGCCCACCACGACCCCAGCGCGATGCCGATGGTCAGGAAAACCCACGCGGCCAGTGTCCAAGGGCGCACCCAGCGGGCCCATGCGGCGTCCACGCGCCCCTCGATCAGAGCGGCGACGCAAAAACTGAAGCCCATCGATAGGCCCACATAGCCCAAGTAAAGGAACGGCGGGTGGAACGCCAAACCGGGGTCCTGCAACAGCGGGTTCAGGTCCTGCCCGTCAAAGGGCGGCATTGCCAGACGCAGGAAGGGGTTCGACGTGAAGAGAATAAAGGCAAAGAACGCTAGAGAAATCGCGGACTGCACCGCAAGAACTCGGGCCTTCAATGTGGGGGGCAGGTTCCCTCCGAACCACGCGGCGCAGGCGCCGAACAGGGTCAGGATCAGCACCCACAGCAGCATCGAGCCTTCGTGGTTCCCCCAGACACCGCTGATCTTGTAGAGCATCGGCTTGGCCGAATGGCTGTTCAGCACAACAAGTCGCAGGCTGAAATCCGAGGTGACAAAGGCGTGGGTCAGCGCCGCAAAGGACGCAGCCGTCAGCAAGAACTGCGCAGTGGCAGCAGGTTCCGCCACGGCCATCCAGCCGTGCCAGCGTTTATGCGCGCCGATCAGCGGAACGATCGCCTGAACGATCGCAACCAGAAAGGCAAGGATAAGGGCGAAGTGTCCGAGCTCTGTAATCATGCCCGGATCATAGGCGTTTGATAAGGCAGGGCCAATCACAATCAACCCTGCCCGATGTTCACTTTGTCGCGGTACTTTTGGCCAGTGCCTGCCAGTCATTCAGGGCCGCATTCTCGTTCGCGGTGGCTACTTGTTGCGCCTCTTGGGGACGCGCTGGAACCGCGGCCAGTTGCCGCTGAAAGTCCTGCATCTTGGCCTGATGGCGGGCGCCAAAGTAAAAGCTGACGATCACCCCCATCAGCCACCACAAAGGCTCGGGAACCAACGCAAGCCCTTGCATCCGTTGGGAAAACCACAAGGGATCATACATCGCCATCCCGAACATCCCCAGCACCCCAAGGGCCAGCATCGGGCGTGGCAGACGGTTCAGCCCGTCTACAAAGCCATCAAACCAGCCGCGCTGGGGACGAGCAAATTCGGCGGCCAACTGACCAAGCGCCGCCTCGCGGGCCGAGGCGGCGCGGATGGCGGCGGCCTCGGGGTTCTCGCGCCAGATGGTTGCAGTGTCACGCAGCACGTTGGTGCCCGACCCGAAAAGCGCCGTCAGCAGCGTGGCCATCATCCCCATGCCGCCACCCGCGCCAGATGATCCGCGTCCGACAGATGGTAACGGTCCGAGATGAACGCCTCGGCGCGGCGAATCCAGCCGCCCTTGCCGCCATCCTTACGGCGGGCATATTTGCGGCTGGCGGGTCGCTGATCCGCAAGGCTGTAGTAATAGTTCCGTCGCGCGATCCCGTAGGCGTCCCGCAAATGCGCCCCCGAAATAACCGAGGCCGCCTGCGCTGCTTGCGCGGTCTTGGATCCAATCACCCCGTCCACCGCCAGCACATGGCCCATCTGACACAGCAGCCGCTGGAGCAGTTTCACCGCATTGCCACCTGCATTCACATACATGTCAAACACGCTGTCTTGCAGACACGCGGGCAGCTGATCGATGCGCGGGCCGTAAAAGTAATGCTGTAGGTAGATGTCGACCGCCTGCTCTTCGGTCAAAAGCCTAAGGTCGGCGATATCGGTGTCACCATCCCCGTCCAGATCAACGCCAAGGCGGCGCATGGTGCCGATGGTGATGCCGCGGTTGGTCGCGCCGCCCGGATCATCCGGATCATTTACGAAACCGCCTTCACGCGCGAGGATTCCCCGCGTCATTTCAGTTATGTCCTGCATGTTACCTCCGATGGGAAAACCCCTTCGAAGGCAAGACTGTTACTCAGGCGTTAACTGTTGGTGTCTTTACCGTTCGGGTCTTTGTAAACGCCCTGCTCTTTCAGCGCGTCTGTGACCTCTTTCGGCATGTAGCTTTCATCGTGTTTGGCAAGGATTTCAGAGGCTTCGAAGACCCCGTTCACATACTTGCCAGTGCCGATCATGCCTTGGTTCTCGCCGAATAGATCAGGCAGAACGCCCTTGTAGATCACCGGAACAGTCGCGCCGCCGTCGGTCACCGCAAACGAGATCACCTCGCCCTGACCGCGCTTCAGGCTGCCCTCTTCCACCAGACCGCCCAGACGGAAGGTCTCGGACGGCGCAGGGGCGCTTTCCATCACCTGCGAGGGCGAGCGGAAGAAGTTGATGCCGTCGCGCATCGCGTAACCGATCAGACCGGTGGACAGCGCCAGCGCCACAACGGCGACAGCGATGACCTGAATACGACGGGTCTTTTTCAGCGACTTCATAAACGTCCTCCTCCTGAGCCCTTACGGGAAGCACGGGGCCAGCATCAGACCCGTGGTCTCCTCGATACCTAACATCACATTCGCGTTTTGCAATGCTTGACCGCTGGAACCCTTCGTCAGGTTGTCCAAAGCGGCCACGACGATGGCGCGGTTTTCGATCCGGTCGGCAACAACACCCAAATGGCAGAAGTTCGAGCCGCGGATATGACGGGTCGAGGGCAGCTCGCCGAAGGGCAGAACCTGCAAGAAGGGCTCTGCCGCGTAGGCCGCAGACAGCGTCTCATGGATCTGCTGCGCGTTCCCGTGAACATAGACCGTCGCCAGAATGCCGCGGTTCGCGGGGATCAGATGCGGTGTGAACTGGACCTGTACCGGTCGGCCTGCCAGCAAGCTGAATTCCTGATCGAACTCGCCTAGGTGACGGTGGGTGCCGCCTGCGGAATAGGCGTGGTAGCCCTCAGACAGTTCGGCATGCAGCAGGTTCTCTTTCAAGGACCGGCCCGCGCCCGAGACGGCGCATTTCAGGTCCATGATGATGTTATCCAGATCGATCACACCGGCGCTGATCAGCGGGCGCAAGGCATACTGGCCGGTGGCTGCGTTACAGCCCGTGCCAGCCACCAGACGCGCGTTGGCGATGTCATCGCGGTAGAATTCGGTCAGGCCGTAAACC
>JAYZYX010000274.1:0-24362 GCA_036139795.1 Pseudomonadota bacterium
ATTCGCGAAAAAACTGAATATCCCCACCGCCCAAAACAACCTGCGGTAGCTTTTGCGGGCAGAGAGCAATTCCTCTTTGCCAGCCTGGGATTTTGCCTGCGCCATCCTAAATAATAACCTTAATACAGAGCGTGGTTTTCATGCACGCTACCACGAAAAATCGTCGCTGATTAAACACAATATCCAAAGAAAAACCATCCACCCTCTAGGATTTCCCGAATTAAGCCTTAGGACTCACCCCAACACATGTGGGCGATACATCTTAGTATTTTGCTAAAGAGGGACTTTTTGGATGCAGATTTTTGCAAAGGCGTTTTTGGGTGCGGCGCTGGCGACATTGGCAGCCTGTGCAACGCCAGAGCCTGGCCAGAATTTTGCTGACCCTTACGAGCAGCGTAATCGCAAAATTCACGAAATGTCCAAGCGGATGGATACCAATCTGCTACGCCCTGCAGCGATGGCTTATGGCAAGACTGTGCCCGATCCCGTGCGCGTCGGCGTTGCGAATGTGGCCAGCAACCTTTCGCTGCCTTCGACCGTTCTGAACGGTGTTTTGCAGGCCAAACCTGAGCTGGTGGTGAACAACACCTTCCGCTTTGTCATCAACTCGACCGTGGGGATTGCGGGCATCTTTGATCCGGCGGCCAAGATGGGGCTGACCAAACAGGACGCCGATTTTGGCGGTACCTTGCATGTCTGGGGCGCCCGCGAGGGGGCCTATCTGCAAGTGCCGGTGCTTGGCCCCTCGACCGAGCGGGACATCGTGGGCAAAGCGGTGGATGCAGTGACCAACCCGCTGAGCCTGATGTTCCCGCCGCAGGCCATTCCCGTGACACGCGGGATCAAGGTGGCGGACGTGCTGGGGGACCGGTACCGGTTCGACAACACGATAAGTTCAACACTGTATGAGAGCGCGGATAGTTACGCGCAGCTTCGTTCGGTTTATCTTCAAAACCGTCGTTATGAACTGGGCATGTCTGCCGTCGCAGACGAGACCGCATACGACGATCCCTATGCCGAAACGGCCGCTGACCCCTATTCAGATCCCTACGCGGATCCTTACGCTGCTTTAGAATGAGACGACCTATGTCCGAATTTATCATGACACGCCGTGGCTTTACGGTCTCTGCCGTGGCTGCTTTGATTGCCCATGCTGTCCCCGCCTTCGCCTTGGATCAGGCTGGCGCCTCGCGCTTGGTGGGAACGGTTGTCGATTCGATTAACAGCGTGATTGCTTCGGGCAAATCCGAAGCGGCGATGATCGCCGAGTTCGAGCGTATCTTCATCCAGTACTCCGACGTGCCGACGATTGCCCGCTATGCCCTTGGGGTAGACGCCCGCAGCGCCAGCGCGGCGCAGATGGGCTTATTCACTACGGCCTTCACGGGCTACATCAGCCGGAAATACGGCAAGCGCTTCCGTGAATTCATGGGTGGCCGCCTTGAGGTGCAAAGTGCCAAGCCGGTAAAAAGCTTTTACGAAGTTCGGACGCTGGCCCATATCCCCGGCTCGACCCCGTTCGATGTGACCTTCCTTGTGTCGGATCAGTCGGGCAAAGATCTGTTCTTCAACATGTTCATCGAAGGGGTGAACCTGCTGCTGACCGAACGGGATGAGATCGGCGCTATGCTGGATCAACGTCGCGGCGATCTGGACCAACTGATCGTCGATCTGAAAAAGGCGGGTTGATGCGGACAGGGCTTTTTCTTGCATTTGTCGCGTCGGTCGCGGCCTCGCAGGTGAACGCGTTTGACGGGCTGTACAAGCAGTCCGAGAATGCGGATTGCAGCATGGTCGGTGTGGATGGCGGTGCCCTCAAGATCGAGGGCGCGCAGTTCATCGGCGTCGAGAACAAGTGCGAGATGACGCTGCCTGTCGACGTGAACGAAATGGACGCCCGTCTTTACACTATGAAGTGCGAAGGGGCGAACGGCCCTTGGTCGGCCCGTGCCATGTTGGTGCATGCCGCCGACGGCGGTCTGATCATGGTTTGGGACGGCTATGCGTTCAAATATGACCGCTGTCCTGAGGATGTGACCAAAGCCAGTTCTGATGGGGTGATTTCAGGCAGTGCAGATGTCATGTCTGCTTTGCCCGATGATGCCCCCGCGACCGAGGTTGCAAGTACTGGCGAAACCCCTGCGCAGATCGACGGGGCCGCAGATGCGGCGGTTGATGCCGAAGAGACGCCCGAACCACCCGTGGTCGCCACGGAACAGGGCGAAGGATAAAAAAACGGGGCCAAGCGGCCCCGTTTTTCGTTGGTGATCGGCTTAGTTCCGTCCGCCGCCAAACAGCGAGTTCAGGACATCAGACAGCGCCTGCCCAAGCGGATCGCTGTTTTGCTGGGGGGCACGCGGTAGTTGGCGCTGGGTTGTGACAGGGGCCTGAGCCGCAGGTGCGGGGCGCAACATGGGCAGCGGGCGCGCAGGCAGCCCTTCGTGAACGCGGACCATGACCTCGTGCCAGATTTCGGCGGGCAGACCGCCGCCGGTGACGCCGCTGAGGGGGGTGTTGTCGTCATACCCCATCCAGACACCCGCCACGTAATCGGCAGTAAAGCCCACAAACCAAGCGTCCCGCGCCGCCGAGGTGGTGCCGGTCTTGCCAGCCGCCTCACGGTCGGGCAGACGCGCGCGCTGGCCGCTGCCTTCGCTGACGACCTTGGACATCATATAGATCAGCTCACGCGCGGCTTCTTCGCGGATCACACGTTCGCCAATGCCTCCGTCGGCATCCATCAGCGGGGTGTCATCGCCCATCAGGGTTAGTTCGGTCAGACCATAAGGTTTCACCGAGCTACCACCGTTCAGGATGCCCGCATAGGCGCCGACAACCTCGATCAGGGTAGCTTCAGAGGCCCCAAGTGCCAAAGCGGGGCCAGCGGCCAGATCGCTTTGAATGCCGAAGTCCGATGCAATTTTGCGCACGTTATCGCGGCCCACGGCTTCGGACACCTTCACAGCAGGCACGTTCAGCGAGTTTGCCAGCGCATATTCCAGCGTCACCTGCCCGTAGTGCTTGCGGGTGTAGTTCTCGGGGCTCCACGGGCCAGAACCGGGGATGTCGATGGTGTAGGGCTCGTCTACCACGGTCGAGTTGTAGTGATGCCCCAGTTCCAGCGCCGCAGCGTAGACAAAGGGTTTGAACACCGAGCCGGTTTGGCGTTTCGCCGTGGTCGCGCGGTTGAAGACGCCGCTGACCTTGGTCTTGCGGCCGCCCACCATGGCGCGGACGGCGCCATCTGCGCTCATGACGATGATCGCCGCCTGGGCTTTGGACCCTTCTTTGACCTTGTTCTCGAAGATGTACTTCATCGCATCTTCCGCCGCCGTCTGGATGCGTTGATCAAGGGTTGTCTTGATCAGAACGTCTTCGGTGGTGTTGCGCGTGAAATAGTCGGGCCCGTCCGACATCACCCAGTCGGCAAAATAGCCGCCCGCCTTCGCCTCCGCCGCGTCGGACAGTTGGGCGGGATTGCTGCGGGCTGTGTCGGCTTGTGCCTGTGTCAGGTAACCCTGATCCTCCATCAAGCCGACGATGATGTTCGCCCGCTGCTGAGACCGTTCCAGATTGTTGGTCGGTGCGTAGCGCGTGGGGGCCTTCAGAAGACCTGCCAACATGGCCGCCTCGGCGGGGTTCACCTGTGCGGCAGACTTACCAAAATACCGCTGTGCGGCGGCCTCAAAGCCCCGCGTGCCCGCGCCCAGAAACGCACGGTTCAGGTAGATCGTAAGAATTTCGTCCTTCGAGTACTTGGCCTCCATCGCCAGCGCGTAGGTGGCTTCGGTGATCTTGCGCCATAGGGTGCTGACGCGGCAGTCGGCCTCATAATCCGCTTCGGTCTGGCCGCTGGTCGGATCATATGGATTGCCAAGACACAGCAGCTTTGCGGTCTGCTGGGTGATGGTCGAGCCACCGTGACCCGACAGCGGACCGCGCCCTTCGCTGAGGTTGATCTTGACCGCGCTGGCCACACCGATGGGGTCCACGCCCGGGTGCATATAAAAGCGGCGGTCTTCCGTGGCGATCACCGCATCCCGCAGATAGGGAGAGACCGTGCTGGCCGTAATCATGCCGCCGAACTGCTCGCCGCGCCACGCAAAGACCTTGCCGTCGCGGTCCATTAAGGTGACCGAGCCCTTGGCGCGTCCGTCTACCAGTGCCGATACATTGGGAAGCGATGCGTAATAATACAGCACACCCGCACCCACCAGAAGAGCGACAATCATGCTGATCCGCCAACCAAAGCCCCAGATCAGCCCGAAGACGAATCCGAAGAATCTGCTGATGATCCCCCCCTTGCGTGGGGGTCGCGCGGAAGTTTTCCGCTTTTTCACCGCAGGTTTGCGCGGTTTCTTCGAAGGAGTGCCACCAGGAGCGGGGCGCCGGTCTGCAACGAGTCGGCGGGAGTCGCGGCCATTCTGGGTCATTTCGGTTCTGCTCGTTTGTATTTTCGCGTGCAATTTACCGAACTCTTACCCCAATGTAGAGCCACTCATGAACTTTTGATCGTTCGTCTTCCGATTAAAAATTAGGCATTTTTTACTATATGCACATTTTTTAATCATACAGCTTCGGTTCTCGCGCTGATTTCGACGCGCGAACTTGGATTTCGGACGGATTCACGCGTTTTCTGCCTCTGCAACCCGCAGTTATGCCTGCCAACGAGAGGGGACAGAGGTGAAATTCATCATTGCTACAATCAAGCCATTCAAGCTGGAGGAGGTCCGCGAGGCGCTGACCGCAATCGGCGTGCGCGGCATGATGGTGACCGAGATCAAAGGCTTCGGCTCGCAGTCGGGTCACACCGAAATTTACCGTGGTGCCGAGTATGCCGTGAACTTCGTTCCGAAGATCAAACTTGAGATCGCATGCAGCGCATCCATGGCCGATCAGGTTGTCGACACGATCCAGAAAACTGCCAAGACCGACAAAATCGGGGACGGCAAGATTTTTGTTCTGGACCTGCAGCAGGCGCTGCGTGTCCGCACCGGCGAAACAAACGAAGACGCACTGTAAAGCGTACTTACAATAGGAACGATTGATATCATGAAACTTATCAAGACTCTCCCGTTGGCCGCAGCCGTTGCTGCCCTGCCGACCCTGGGTCTGGCGCAAGATGCCACTCCCGGCGTTGATGCTAGCACCGACACCATCTTCATCCTGAACTCGCTGCTGTTCCTGGTTGGCGGCTTCCTCGTGTTCTTTATGGCTGCCGGCTTTGCGATGCTGGAAGCGGGCCTTGTGCGCTCGAAGAACGTGGCGATGCAGTGTACCAAGAACGTTGCGCTGTTCTCGCTGTCCGCGATTTTCTACTACCTGATCGGCTACAACCTGATGTACCCCCTCGGCACCTGGGCCGTTGACGGCGTACTGTCCGGCGTCTGGGGCGTTGGCGTTCTGGAAGCTGTGGGCGTTACCCGCGATGCAGCCGATGACTACAGCTATGCAGCAACCGGCTCGGACTTCTTCTTCCAGCTGATGTTCTGTGCGGCAACTGCTTCGATCGTTTCGGGTACTCTGGCCGAGCGCGTCAAACTTTGGCCCTTCCTGATCTTCACCATCATCCTGACCGGCATCATCTACCCGCTGCAGGCATCGTGGAAATGGGGCGGTGGCTTCCTGGACGCTGGCGGTTTCCTGGACTTCGCAGGCTCGACCGTTGTGCACTCGGTTGGTGGTTGGGCGGCTCTGACCGGCGCTCTGATCCTTGGTCCCCGTATCGGCAAGTACACCAAAGACGGCCGCGTTGTTCCCTTCCCCGGTTCGAACCTGACCCTGGCAACTCTGGGTACGTTCATCCTGTGGCTGGGTTGGTTCGGCTTCAACGGCGGCTCGCAGCTGGCCATGGGTACTGTTGGTGACGTTGCTGACATCAGCCGTATCTTCGCCAACACCAACGCGGCAGCAGCCGGTGGTTCGATCGTTGCCCTGATCCTGACCCAAGTGATGTACAAAAAGCCTGACCTGACCATGGTTCTGAACGGCGCGCTGGCTGGTCTGGTGTCGATCACTGCAGAACCGCTGACCCCCACTCTGGGCGCAGCGACCCTGATCGGTGGCGTCGGTGGTGTTCTGGTTGTCTTCGTGGTTCCCCTGCTGGACAAGCTGAAGATCGACGACGTTGTTGGTGCGATCCCGGTTCACCTGTGCTGCGGCATCTGGGGTACTCTGGCAGTCGCTCTGACCAACCCCGATGCAACCTTCGGCGCACAGATCTACGGCATCGTTGTTGTCGGTATCTTCACCGTCGTCGCTTCGGCAGTGGTCTGGTTCATCCTGAACATGGTCATGGGTCTGCGCGTCAGCGAAGAAGACGAGATCAACGGTCTGGACAAAGCCGAACTGGGCATGGAAGCCTACCCCGAATTCTCGAAGCTCTAATCAGACCTTCGACTATCGGAAAGCAGATCGGGCGCCTCTTGGGCGCCCGATTTCATTTGTGGAAGGGTCAGGCTTTGCGCTGGGGTGCGCCGGTGGCCATGTCGGTACCCATGTAGGGTTTGCCCGCCGCTTTCCACGCGCCAAAGCCGCCCTCCATATGGGCGATGGGGCCAAGGCCTGCCTCAAGCGCGATCCGTGCAACCCGTTCCGACCGCATCCCCGAGCCACAGTGGAACACGATCCGCTTGCCCGTCTGGCAGGGCAGTTTGGCGGGTTTGAAGAACGACAGCGGCATCAGCAGCGCGCCTTCGATGTGTTCGAACATGTATTCCTGCGGCGTGCGGACATCGATGATGACGATGCTGTCCGCGTCGAAGGCCTTTTGCACTTCGTCCACGGTCCAGGTCTCAAGGGTGCCGGTCTCGGTGGTTTCGGTTTTCATCAGTCAGATCCTGTGTGCGGGCCCGCGATCTGCGGGGTGAAAGAAATATGGACCGACATGAAAAATGCCGGCGACCCGAAGGGTGCCGGCATTTCTGAGGCTTTGTGTCCCAGCAAGGTTCCGGTCCGTTCAGGCATTCAGATAATGGAATGCGTGATCTTTCCAAGACCCTTTGCGGGAAAAATTCAACCGCCCGCTTTGATGATGGCGTCGGCCAGCAGGGGAACGGTGGTCTTGTTGAGGCCCGCGATGTTGATCCGCGAATCGCCGACCATGTAGATGCCGAAGTCGGCGCGCAGTTTCTCGACCAGCTCGGGCGACAGGCCCAGGCGCGAGAACATGCCGCGGTGACGGGCGACAAAGTCAAAACGGTCCGAGTTCGACAGGCGCTTCAGTTCGCCAGCCAGCGATTCACGCAGACCCAGCATGGACAGGCGGACCTCTTCCAGTTCGGTCTTCCACTCATTGTAGAGGGCGTCGTCGTTCAGGATCATGGTGACCAGACGCGCGCCGTGATCCGGCGGGAAGCTGTAGTTCTGGCGGTTCAGGAACGCCAGCGTGCCCTGCGTGACAGGGGTTTGCGCAGCGGTTTCCGAGATCGCCATCAGGCAGCCGGTGCGTTCGCGGTAGATGCCGAAGTTCTTAGAGCAGCTGGCCGCGATGATCACTTCGGGGCAGCTTTGCGCAACCAGACGGGTGGCAGCGGCGTCTTCTTCCAGGCCGTCACCAAAGCCCTGATAGGCGATGTCGATCATGGGCAGGGCGCCGACTTCGTTCAGCTTGTCCACGACAGTCTGGAACTGATCAATGGTCAGGTTTGCGCCGGTCGGGTTGTGGCAGCAGCCGTGCAGCAGCACAACGTCGCCCGCTTTCAGCTGTTTCAGGTCGTCCATCATGCCGTCGAAATCGACGCCGCCGGTGGCCTCGTCAAAATAGCGATAGCTGACGGTGGGCATGCCAATGAACTTCAGGATGCTCAGGTGGTTGGGCCAAGTGGGGTCCGACACGAAAACGCGGGCATCGGGGTTCGCCAGTTTGATGGCCTCAAAGCCCTGACGCACGGCGCCGGTGCCGCCTGGGGTGGCAACAGCTGCGATACGGTCACGGGCCACAACGCCGCCAAGCACCAGCTTGATCATCGCGTCGTTAAAGCCGGGATCGCCCGCCAGACCGGTGTAGGCTTTGGTTGTCTCAACTTCCCACAGCTGCTTTTCAGCAGCTTTAATGGCGCGCATCACGGGGGTGACGCCCTCGGCGTTTTTGTAGACGCCGACGCCAAGGTCGATCTTCTGGTCGCGAGGGTCTTCGCGGTACGCTGCCATCAGCGCCAGAATTTTATCTGCGGGTTGGGGTTTGAGGTTGGAAAACATTATGCCTCTCCGGTGGCAATAGGAAGGGTGGGGAAGGCGCCCCATTCGGCCCATGAGCCGTCGTACAGCGCGTGGTCGTGCTTGCCCATATGCTCAAGCGCAAGGTTCAGCACGGCTGCGGTCACGCCGGACCCGCAGCTGGTAATGACAGGTTTGTTCAGGTCTACGCCTGCATCCGCAAAGGTCGCACGCAGCCCGTCAGCATCCTTGAAGGTGCCGTTTTCGGTCAGCAGCGATTTGAAGAACACATTGCGCGAATTGGGGATGTGGCCTGCGCGCAGACCGGGACGAGGCTCGGCCGCTTCGCCGCGGAAACGTTCCGGCGCACGGGCATCCACGATGGTCCAGTCGCCAAGCTTTGACGCTGAAGAGACCTCGGTCACGTCTTTGATCAGCTGGTTCTGACGCATCACGGTCATGTGGCGGTCGCGGACAACGGGGGGCAGGTCTTCGGTTTCGCGACCCTCGGCCAGCCACTTGGGCATGCCGCCGTCCAGCACGGCCACATCGGTCTTGCCCATGAGGCGGAACATCCACCACACACGCGCCGCCGAGAAAACGCCCGCGCCGTCGTAGATCACCACCTGATGACCGTCGCCAACGCCCATTGCCCGCAGGCGCGACATGAATTTCTCGATCGGGGGGGCCATATGGGGCAGGTCCGAGCGGTGATCGCTGTTCTCGTCAATATCAAAGAACCGCGCACCGGGGATGTGGGTCGCATCATATTCGGCTTTGGCGTCCCGATTCATATCGGGCAAATACCATGAGGCATCCAGAACCCGCAGGTCAGGATCTTTCAGGTGCGCCGCAAGCCATTCGGTCGAGACAAGCGTCTTGGGATTATCCATGGCGATCTCCCCCCGTAGAGTGAACGAAAATACGGTTTCGTCTAGCGCGGGGCAGGGCTTGGCCGCAAGGCCTATGCTTGGGCCGTAGGTATTTTCGCGGGGAAGATGTTCTAACAGACGCGCCTAAGGTGGGCAAAACGGCCCGTTCGGCCTGCCGCGCTGATCCGCAGGCGGATTAACCCGCCTGTTTCAGCAGCCGCTGCTTCTGGCGATTCCAGTCGCGCTTGGCCTCGGTCTGGCGCTTGTCGACGTTCTTCTTACCCTTGGCGATGCCCAGTTTGATCTTAGCGATGCCACGGTGATTGAAGTACATCACCAGCGGCACAAGGGTCATGCCCTTGCGCTGGGTCAGGTTCCACAGATCGGCCATTTCCTTGCGCGAGACCAGCAGCTTGCGGCGGCGCCGCTCTTCGTGGCCCCATGTCTTGGCCTGCTCATAGGGGGCGATGTAGCTGTTGATCAGCCACAGTTCGCCCTCTTCGACGCTGGCATAGCTTTCGGCGATGTTGCTGCCGCCTTTGCGCAGGGATTTCACCTCGGACCCGGCAAGGATGATGCCGCACTCGATATCGTTTTCGATTGCGTAATCGAAACGGGCACGCCGGTTTTCGGCGATCACTTTGTAATTCGGGTCGGTCTTGGGTTTCTTGGCCATGGTCGGGATGTGTTACAGGGGTCTGTGCGTGGTGTCTACTGGTACGAACCACGGGATATGGGGACGGGTTCCCGCATTTCCAAGAGAGATTGCGCAGGCTTTGCCGCCGCTGTAGGCCATATGCCATGACCCGATTGATCCTGCTGAACAAACCCTTTGATGTGCTGTCCCAATTCACGGACAAAGGCACCGCTGGCAGCCCGCGCCCGACCCTTTCCGATTTTGTGAAGGTGCCCGGCGTCTATCCCGCAGGACGGCTGGACCGCGATAGCGAAGGGCTTTTGCTGCTGACCGACAACGGCAAGCTTCAGTCCCGCATTGCTGATCCGCGTAACAAGATGCCCAAGACATATTGGGTGCAGGTCGAAGGCATCCCCGATGACGCCGCCCTGAACACCCTGCGCAACGGGGTTCAGTTGAAAGACGGCATGACCCGCCCTGCCATCTGCGTGCGCATGGATGAACCTGCCAAGCTGTGGGAACGCGATCCGCCCGTGCGGTTCCGGAAAACCATCCCGGATTGCTGGATCGCCCTGACCATCACCGAGGGCAAGAACCGGCAGGTCAGACGTATGACAGCCGCAGTCGGTCATCCCACACTGCGGCTGATCAGAGCGCAAATTGGTGAATGGTCTGTTCACGGCCTTGCCCCGGGCGAGTGGCGCGAGGCAAAGCCGAAGAAGTCTTAGACCAGACCTGCGTGGGCCATAGCCGCGTCAATCTTGGCGCGGGTGGCTTCGGTCACGGGCAGCAGGGGCAGCCGCACCTCTTCGCTGCACAGACCCAGCTTGGACATGGCGTATTTCGCGCCAGCCACACCGGGCTCGATAAAGATCGCTTCGTGCAGGGGCATCAGACGGTCCTGATATTCCAGCGCCTTTTTGTAATCGCCTGCCAGAGTGGCCTCTTGGAATTCCGCGCACAGCTTGGGTGCAACGTTCGCCGTGACCGAGATCGCACCGACGCCGCCATGTGCGTTAAAGCCCAGAGCCGTCGCATCCTCACCCGAGACCTGGCAGAAGTCCGCGCCACAGGCCGCGCGCTGCTTGCTGACGCGGCTGATGTCACCGGTGGCATCCTTGACGCCGATGATGCGCGGCAGCTTTGCCAGCTCGCCCATGGTGGCGGGGGTCATGTCGATCACCGAACGACCGGGGATGTTGTAGATCATGATCGGCAGCGCGCAGGCTTCGTGCAGCGCGGTGTAATGGGCGATCAGACCGGCCTGGGTCGGCTTGTTGTAATAGGGAGTCACCACCAGAACCGCGTCCGCGCCCACCGATTCGGCGTGCTGGACCAGACGGATGCCTTCGCGGGTGTTGTTGCTGCCCGCGCCTGCGATCACCGGAATACGGCCGGCAGCGGCTTTGACCACCTCTTCGATGACCATTTCGTGTTCTTCGTGGCTTAGGGTGGGGCTTTCGCCAGTGGTGCCAACAGGAACAAGGCCATGGCTGCCCTGATCAATGTGCCATTCCACAAGTTTGCGCAGCGTCTCCAAGTCCAGCTCGCCGTTCTTGAACGGCGTGACCATAGCAGGAATAGACCCTTTGAACATGACACGCTCCTCTCTTGTGTGATGGCAGCCTGTTTGCTGCCCTTAAGTATCGAAGCGCCCAATACCAGCGGGACGCAGGATTGCCAAGTTTGTGAATTGCACAGATGCGCGGCACTGCTACTGTGTTGCCACAAAAAGGCAGAGCAGAATGACCTTACCGATCCAACGCTTTCTCGGCGCAGCAGTCGTTTGCGCCGCCATTGGCATGCATTGCGGGCCGCTGGCCGCGGCGCAAAGCATGCGCCCCCCGCACGCGCTGTCCAGCGCGATTGACGCCGCCGAAGCCAAGGATTGGGCGGCGGCGTTCCGGCTGGCTGCACGCAACGGAGAGATCGCCCGCGACATGGTGGAATGGCATCGCCTGCGCGCGGGCGAGGGCTCGCCCGCCGAGGTTCTGTCATTTCTGGACCGTCACGGCGATTGGCCCGGCATCGCCTATCTGCGCAAGCAATCGGAAAAAGCCTTTGCCGAGAATGCCTCGCCCGATCAGACGAACCGCTTTTTCCAAAGTGGCGCACCGCAAACCGCGTGGGGGGCGTTTGCCTTGGCCCGCGCCTATGAGGCGGCGGGCAATAGCGCCGCTGCCCATGATGTGATCCGCAGCGCATGGCGCACCATGTCGATGGAGGCGGACCTGCAAGCGGCCTATGAGGCTCGCTATGCCGCGCAACTGAAAGACCTCCATGAGGCGCGTCTGGACATGTTGCTGTGGGAGGGCGCACGTAGCGACGCTGGCCGGATGCTGGTGCATGTGTCCGAAGGCTGGCGTGCTTTGGCCGCGGCCCGGATCGCGCTGCAATCGGACACAGGCGATGTGAACGCCCTGATCAACGCGGTCCCTTCGGCCCTGCAAGGGAACGCAGGTCTGGCCCATGACCGCTATCAATGGCGGATCGAAAAGGGCTACACTGATTCGGCCCGCGATTTGTTGCTAGAGCGCAGCGCCTCGGCCGATTTGCTTGGCCGCCCCGAAAACTGGGCGAACTGGCGCCGGATCCTAACCCGCCGCGAAATGCGCGAAGGCAGCCCTGCCGTGGCCTACCGCATCGCCTCGACCCACGGGCTCACGGCTGGTTCGGACTGGGCTGATCTGGAATGGCTGTCAGGCTACATCGCCCTGCGCCAGTTGAACGATCCCGCACGGGCCTTGGAGCATTTCAAGAACCTGAATGCCGAAGTTGAAAGCCCCATCTCAAAGGGGCGCGCTGGCTACTGGATCGGCCGCGCCTATGAAGCATTGGGCGATACCCAAGCCGCGCGGAAGGCCTATGAGGCGGGCGGGCTCTATCAGACCAGTTTCTACGGTCTGCTGGCCGCCGAAAAGGCAGGCCTGCCCTTCGATATCTCGCTGGCGGGGGGGACGCCTGCAACAGATTGGCGTCACGCGGGCTTTGTCCGCTCGACCCTGTTTCACGCGGCGGTTCTGCTGATCGCCGCAGATGAACGGGTACTGGCCGAACGGTTTATCCGCCAGATGGCCGAAACCCTGCCCGAAGCCGAAGTCGTCGCCTTGGGCGATGCGATGATCGAAATGAATGAACCCCATCTGGCGGTTATGGTGGGAAAGGACGCCGCCAGCCGCGGCATGGTGGTACCCCGCGCCTACTATGCGCTGCACCCGATTGCCAAACTGGGTCTTCCGATCGAGCCCGAGTTCGCACTGGCTATCGCCCGCCGTGAAAGCGAATTTGACCCGTCCGTGGTCAGCCCCGTTGGCGCCAGAGGGCTGATGCAACTGATGCCCGCCACTGCCGAAGCGATGGCAAAAAAGACTTCCCTGCCTTTCAATCTTGGGGCCCTGACGCGTGATCCGATCTATAATGCCCGCTTGGGCAGCGCGTATCTGGCCAAGCTGAAAGAAGACTTCCAAGGCAACCCGATCATGATGTCCGCCGGATACAACGCCGGCCCCAGCCGCCCCGAACGCTGGATCGAACAGTTCGGCGATCCTCGTCGTGGTGCAGGGGACATCGTGGACTGGATCGAGATGATCCCCTTCCGCGAAACCCGCAATTACGTGATGCGCGTGACCGAGAGCCTGCCCATCTACCGCGCCCGTCTGGGGCTGGCCCCTTTGCCGGTGCCTTTCTCGCAAGAGATCGCAAAGTAGTGCGCAGATTGTGCTTCTTTATTGCTCAAATACTCATGCTCAACCCACCCACAGTGGGTACCGGTGGAATTGAGTATTTTTACAATAAAGAAGCCCGTTTTTGCGCAAGATGCGCGCGCCAGAAGGTGAACAAGCCGGCTGCCAAGACGATGGCGGCGCCGATGGCCACATTGGCCTCGATGGTTTCGCCAAAGACAAAGATGCCGACCAAAGAGGCGAAAACCAGTTGCAGGTAGGCAAAGGGTTGTACGGCCGAGGCTTCGGCGACTTCGTAGACTTTTATCAGGGTGTAATGACCTGCGGCACCGGTGAAACATAGAGCGATCATCCAGCCCCAGTCAGGCAGGCTCATGGGTTCCCAGAACCAGACCCCTATGGCGGTCATGGCAACTGCGCCAGTGACGCCGGTCCAGAAAAAGCTGGTGGCTGAGCTGTCAAATCGGGCCACGTAGCGGGTTAGAAGCCCGTAGAGGGCGAACATCAGTGAGGCCAGTAGCGGGATCAGCGCATAGGGTGAGAATACCCCCATCCCCGGTTTGAGGATGATCAGCACGCCAACAAAGCCTGTGCCGATGGCCAGCCAGCGGCGCCAGCCGACGGTCTCGCCCAGGATGGGGCCGGAGAGGGCGGCGACCAGAAGGGGGTAGGCGACGAAGACGGCGTGGCTCTCGACCAGTCCCAACAGGACAAAGCCCGTGACCATGACGCAGATTTCGAACGCTAGCAGCAACCCGCGAAATCCTTGCAGGATAGGATGTTGAGTGGCTGCCGCTGCGCGCACGCCGCCTGCCTTGCGCACTGCAATGGCAATAACGAAGGCCGCAAAGAACCAATAGCGGATCATCACCACCATGAAGACGCTGTAGTTGCCCGCCAGATGGCGCGACAGCCCGTCCTGCATCGCAAAGATGAAGGTTGTCAGGATCATCAGTAAGATCCCGCGCTGGTTATTTTGCTGGGTCATCTGGCCGCGCCTTTGAATGCGATGGTCATATGCCTTTTTCTGCCATAGCCGGGGACGCGTTCAACGGTGAAACCTGCCTGTTCCAGATTGCGCCGCACAAAGCCTGCGGCGGTATAGGTGGCGGCGGTGCCATCTGCGGCGGTGTGGCGTCCGACCTCGGTCATGAGGTCCGCTTCCCACAGTTCGGGGTTTTTGGCGGGCGAAAAGCCGTCCAGAAACCATGCATCTGCGCGGCCTTGCCAAAGGGTCAGTGTTTCGCGGGCGTCACCCCGATGCATGCGGAATTCCAGATCCGGCAGGGAAAAGCGGGGCTGTCCCAGATGGGGGTCTAGTTCCGCTACCAGCGTTTCCAGTTCCGGAAAGGCGGCCAAGGCGCGCAGCATCTCTGGGCGCGACATGGGGAAGGCCTCGAAGGTGGTGAAGCGCAAGGTGCCGGTCTGGCCGCTTTCGCGCCAGCATTTCAGGGCCATGAGCAGATTCAGGCCGGTGCCAAACCCGAGCTCTGCGATCTGGAAGTTCGGACGGAACCGTTCTGGCAGGCGGTTGCCCGCCAGAAATACATGGGCGGTTTCATGCATGCCGCTGTCCAGACTGAAATAAGGATCATCGAACCTGCGTGAGACCGGAATTCGTTCGTCTCGCCATTCGAGGTCCGCCCCGTGCTGGTTCCCCATGGCAACTTCCTTTAGTTGGGATCTTAACGCGCGACACTGGCGGCTGATCGGAGGTTTGGCAATGGTAGACGTGACCGTTTTAGGGGCAGGAATCTTCGGATTGGCAACGGCTTGGGCCTGTTGCCAGCGCGGTGCCCGCGTGCGCGTGATTGATCCTTTCGGGCCGGGTGCAGGCAGTTCCGGCGGGATTGTCGGGGCATTGGCCCCTCATACACCGGAAAACTGGAACCCGAAGAAGGCCTTTCAGCTGCGCAGTTTGCTGCGGGCTGAAGGGTTTTGGTCCGAGGTCGAGGCCGCTGGTGGCAAGTCGGCGGGTTACGGGCGGACGGGACGATTGCAGCCCATTGCCGATGCGCGGGCGTTGGATCTGGCGCGGGCGCGAGAGGTCTCGGCTGCGGAATTATGGGGTGATGCAGCGCAGTGGCGGGTGATCTCTGCTGATGAGGCGGGGGAATGGGCGCCGGTGTCGGCGACAGGATATCTGATCCATGACACGCTGAGCGCCCGCATGCATCCCCGTCAGGCTTGTGCCGCTTTGGTGGCAGCGATCACGGCGTGCGGTGGCGAGGTTGTTGCGGAAGGGGCGCTAGAGGGCGCGGTGGTTCACGCCACCGGCTGGCGCGGTTTGTTGGAGCTGTCCGAGCAATTGGGCGGACGCAGCGTTGGCAACGGGGTGAAAGGGCAGGCGGCGCTGTTTGCGTTGGACCGGCGGGACTTGCCGCAGCTTTACGCGGATAGCCTGCATATTGTGCCTCATGCAGATGGGACCGTGGCTGTCGGATCGACCAGCGAGCGGGAGTTTGATGCGCCTGATACCGTCGATGCCCAGTTGGAAGATGTGATTGCCCGCGCAAGGGCTGCGCTGCCTGAACTGGCCGAGGCCGAGGTGATCCTGCGTTGGGCAGGTGTCCGTCCCCGCGCCCGCAGCCGCGCGCCGATGCTGGGGGCTTGGCCCGGGCGGGCTGGTCATTTCGTGGCGAATGGAGGCTTCAAGATCGGTTTCGGCATGGGGCCAGAAGTGGCGCGGGTGATGGCTGATCTGGTGCTGGAAGGCGCTGATGGCATCCCGCAGGGCTTTCGCGTTGAGGATAGCCTGTGAGGCAGGCGCAGGTGACGGTGAGTATTTGGGCAATAAAGAAGGGTCAGGGGCGGCCGAAAGCTGCGCGCCATGTCGGGTAGGGATCATTGGGCGCGGCGTTTGCGTGATAGACCCCCCGCGCGATGGCACGGGCAAGGCAGGTGGCTGCGGCGTGGCCGAGCCAGAGGGTGTCCTCGATCGGGTTTGTGAGGGGCTTTGCGCCTGTGGCGGCGGCGAAGATCAGGTCTCCGTCCATAGGGGTGTGGCTGGGGATGAGAGCGCGGGCCATGCCGTCATGGGCGGCGGTTGCCATGCGGGTGCATTGGGCTTGGGTCAGGGCTGCATCCGTTGCCACAATGGCGATGGTGGTGTTGTGGCTGGAGAGTTTCGTCGGGGGCAGGTCTTTCGGCGGTGTGCCGATGCCATTGCCGCCGAATTCGTCACCCTGTTCAAAGGGGGCGGCCCAGAAATGCCCATTGGGCATAGTGGCGGTGCCGAGCGCATTCACTGCGACTAGCGCGCCGACCGTATGGCCCGATGGCAGAACGCAGGAGGCTGATCCAAGCCCGCCTTTCAGGGTTGCGGTTGTGCCGCCTGCGCCTGCGCCCACTGTGCCCAGATCAAAGGTTTGGTTTGCTGCTGAAAGGGCCGCTTGGCCAAGGGACGCGTAAGGGTTCGTGGGCCAGTTCTTGTCGCCGCCGTTCAGCAGGTCAAAGAGAATAGCCGCTGGCACGATAGGGATGCGGTGCGGCCCGACGGCAAAGCCCCTTCCCATATCGCGCAGCCCTTGCGTCACGCCCGAGGCCGCATCCAGACCGAAGGCCGAGCCGCCGGAGAGGACCAGCGCGTCCACTTGCTCGACCGTTTTGTCGGGGGCAAGAAGATCGGTTTCCCGCGTGCCGGGGGCGCCGCCCATGATGTGAACACCTGCGGTGAATGGGGCATCGCCCACCAGCACGGTCACGCCGGTTTTGATGTGGGCGTCCGAGGCGTTCCCGACCCTTAGGCCCGCCACATCAGTGATAAGATTTCTGGCACCTGGTTTCATGGATTTACCTTGGCGCGGGATATCCTTTCGGGCAATCGAAATGCTGCTTGATTTGCCGTGCGCTCTGGCCCAATGCTTGCCGCAGCGCGGGGCGATGGCGTCGCCCCCTCAAACAGCGCCAGTCCGTCCTGTACGCCGGGACCTTCTTTGCCAAAAAGGAGGTCTGAATTGGACCGTCCCGAATTTTACCGCTTTCATCAGGGTGACAAGGTTCTGCCGTTTGCACCTGAGGAATATGATGCCCGTCTGGCAGGCTTGCGCCTGATTATGGAGGATGAGGGTGTTGATGTGGCAGTGTTCACCTCGATGCACTCGATCGCCTATTACTCGGGCTTTCTCTATTGCTCGTTCGGTCGCCCCTACGGGTTGGTGGTGACCAAGGATCAAAGCGTCACCATTAGCGCAGGCATTGATGCGGCGCAGCCGTGGCGCCGCTGTCACGGAGACAATATCACCTATACCGACTGGGCCCGTGACAACTATTGGCGGGCGATCCGCAGTGTCACCGGCGAAGGCGCCCGTGTGGGTTTTGAAGAGGACCACATGACGCTGGTCCAGATGGAGAAGCTGAAGGGATTCCTTGCGCCCTCGGCCACTGTGCCGATCGCCGCCCGTGTGATGCGTCAGCGGATGCACAAGTCGGCGGCCGAGATCGCTTTGATCCGTCACGGGGCGCAGGTTGCCGATGTGGGCGGTTATGCCATCCGTGAGGCCATCAAAGTCGGTGTGCGCGAGATCGACGTTGCCATGGCGGGCCGCGATGCGATGGAGCTTGAGATCGCCAAGCGCTTTCCCGATGCGGAATACCGTGACACTTGGGTCTGGTTCCAATCGGGGATCAATACCGATGGGGCGCACAACCCTGTGACAGGACGGGTCTTGCAGCGAGGGGACATCCTGTCGCTGAACACCTTCCCGATGATCTCGGGCTATTACACCGCGCTTGAACGCACGCTTTTCGTCGAAGAGGTGGACCCTGCCAGCCTGAAAATCTGGGAGGCCAACGTGGGTGCCCATGAATACGGGATGAGCCTACTGAAGCCCGGCAACAGCTGTGCCGAGGTCACTTTGGCGATCAACGAATTCTTCGCCGAGCAGGATCTGTTGCAGTACCGGACCTTTGGCTACGGCCACTCTTTCGGGGTTCTGTCGCACTATTACGGTCGCGAAGCGGGGCTGGAACTGCGCGAGGATATCGACACGGTTCTGGAACCCGGCATGGTCATCAGCATGGAACCCATGTTGACCATTCCCGAAGGTCAGCCCGGTGCGGGCGGCTACCGCGAGCATGACATCCTGATCATCACCGAAGATGGCGCGGAAAACATCACCGGCTATCCCTACGGCCCCGAGACCAACGTGGTGGGCTAAGGCACTGGACTTTGGCGCCAGCAGCTTGCAGGTTGGCGCCAAAGCTATTTGGGGGCTCTTTGTTATGGCCTATGTGCGTTGGGCGTTTATCATTCTGTTTTGGGGCGTAATTGCCGCCTTTTTTCATTACACTTTGCCGCAGACCGACATTGTGCGGATCACGGATACCTATGAGAAGCGGCAGGATTTTTCAGGGATCAGCGCCTATTTCTGGGCTAGCCCTGAAACCGAACAGCAGGCCTTGAGCCAATCGCGCGACGTGTTCTTTATCCAGACGTTCGAAGAAGGGGGGAAGCCCTCGATCTACCGGAACGAGGATACAGGCTGGGGCTGGCCACCCTATTTCAAATTCGACACGGCGAATTTGCAGGCGCGGGCCAGCGATCTGATCTCGAAATCCAATGAGGCGAACCCCACATGGGTGGCGATCCGCCATTATGGCTGGCGTAGCGAGTTGCTAAGCACCTATCCCAACGCTCTGAGCCTGAAGGTGGTCGAAGGGCCGGATGTGCGGATCATCCCCTGGACCTCGATCATCGTGCTGGTGGTTCTGGCGGTCCTGTTTCTGGCGGCGCGCACCCGTTGGCGGCGGTTCAAAGCCCGCCGCATTGACCCTGTGTTCGACGATGTGGAAGACCGGATGGAAGCGATCGACGACCATTATGACAGCATCACCCATCGCTTGCGCCGGTGGTGGCGCGGCAAGGCCTGAAATCGGGATTAAAGCCAGCTAAAGGCGCGGGAGACCGCGCTTTTTGCGTCTCTGGCCACCAGCGGACCATGAGCCATCAGCAGGTTCTGGGTGGGCCATGCCTTGATCTTGCGCAGACCGTGGCGGGCTGCGGTGCGGTTCACAAAGGCCATGCGGAACTTGCGCGGCACTGTCGGGCTGTTGGCGGTCATCCGGTCCAGATCGGCAATCAGGCCGCGCCAGCCGCGGAACCAGCCCTTCGGAAAGCTCTGGATCAAATCGGTGAACAACACCGTGCCGCTGGGTTTGTGGAAGAAGACCACTTCGGTTGTCAGTAAGTTACCCTTCATCAGGGCCTGATCAATCTCTTCCGCCCACGCGGAATCTGGTGTCTCATTCAGTTCTTTGTGCACTTCCAGATCGCGGCGTTTCTTTTGCAGGCGCGGGGCGGCGTGCAGAATGGCAAAGGGATATGCGGTCTGCCAGTCCTTGATCCACAGGTGATGCAGGTGGTTCGGGGCGGCGATATGGGTCACGGGGCCAATGCGATCCACGGCGCTTTTCAACTCCGGGGTCAGGGCAACAGGTGACCAGATAAACACTGCGCCACTTTCCAGCTGAATGACGGCCATCCGTGTTGGATAGCGAAATCCCGCGACGGACACTTCCGGTCCTGCGGTCATCCAGATGCCCGTGCCGATCTGCTGCAGCATTTATGCAAAACCCTAAAATGACAATAATTTACAACCTAAGGGTTAGTTTACCCCATTTCCACAAAGCAAATGTGCCGATTTTGTGGCACAGCAATGTTCCGCCCATATAGAAAGACCCGCAGGCGATGGCCTGCGGGTCTTGCAAAAATATCAGATGGATCGCTGAGGATCAGTCTGCGGCTTTGTCCGCGAAATCCTTGTGGATGTACTTCGCATCGCAGTAGCCACATTCTACGTAGCCTTTGACTTCGTCGATCTGCAGGTAAACGCGGGGGTGCCCAAGCGCGCCCTCGCCCCCGTCACAGGCAACGCGGTAGCTGTCAACGATCTTGGTTTCGGGTGCTTTGGTGGTCATTTCTGTCCTCACAGTTGTCGGAGCGCCGTTTGCGCGTTAGGTGCGATACTATCCACACATTGGCAAGGGGCAAGACTTGTGAGCGACGCAATCGAGATCAAAGGTCTGAAGAAAACCTACGCAGGGTCCGGCAAAGCCGCCCCGAAAGAGGCATTGAAGGGCATCGACCTGACAATCCCCCGCGGATCGGTCTTTGGGCTGCTTGGGCCGAACGGTGCGGGCAAGTCCACGTTGATCAACATTCTGGCCGGTCTGGTGGTGAAGACTGAAGGCAGCGTGAAAATCTGGGGCTGGGATCAGGATGTGAACCCGCGGCAGAGCCGCGCCTCGATCGGGGTGATGCCGCAGGAGTTGAACCTTGACCCGTTCTTCACGCCCCGCGCCGCGCTAGAGGTGCAGGCCGGTCTTTATGGAGTGCCCCGCGCGCAGCGCCGCAGCGATGAACTGCTTGAAATGCTGGGGCTTGCGGATAAGGCCCACGCCTATGCGCGGACCCTCTCGGGCGGGATGCGCCGCCGGTTGCTGCTGGGAAAAGCCCTTGTTCATAACCCCCATATTCTGGTGCTGGATGAGCCCACCGCCGGTGTGGACATCGGCCTGCGCCAGATGCTGTGGGACAATGTGCGCCGTTTGAATCAGGAAGAGGGCAAGACCATCATCCTGACCACCCACTATCTGGAAGAAGCCGAAGAGATGTGCGACCAGATCGCCATCATCAACCAAGGCGAAAAGATCGCGCAAGACACCACCGCGAACATGCTGGGCCGTCTGGATGCCAAGGCGATGGTGATTGTCCCCGATCATGACGTGACCATGTTGCCGCAGGGCGAGGGGCTGGACGTGTCGCGGCGCGACGATGGGGCTTTGGTGATCCGCTATCGCAGCAACATCACCACTGCAGACCGCGTCCTTGGCGCGGTGCGCGAGGCGGGAATCACGATTCGCGACGTAAAGACCGAAGAGGCAGACCTTGAGGATGTTTTCCTTGAGTTGACCAACACAGGCCGCGCCCACGCACGGGGGTAAATGGGGCTAGGCCGGATAGATCTGCGACCATAGATCGACCACGGCCTCTTCATCCCCGTCAAAAAGGGGCTGCAAAAAGTCCCCGATCACGCCAACTGCGCCGTCGGTCAACTCTCCGGCAGCTTTGCCCACGAATTTGCGGGCCAGATCGCCGAGGGCTGATCGCAAAAGGCCGGGCAGGGATTTGTCCCGCAGCTTGCCTGTCCGGTAAAGGCCGCGCTTTACCGCGTCTTGTTGGTCCTCGGACAGCATGGCGGCCAGAACATGGGCCAGACCAGAGACCGGCAGCCGCACGATACTGGCGCTAAAGCTGGCGTCGGTCACCACATGGGCGCGGCGGCAAATCTCGCGCAGGTGGGCTTGGACCAGAGGGTTTTCGACCTCCAGCACGAACCAGTTGTGATCGCGGAAATAGCTATCGTTCAGCATCACGGTTTTGACCTGCTCTTGCAGGCGCGCATGGCCTTCGGCCTGCCGGATTTGCAGATCAAACAGCAATGCCCGTGCGCGGGTCCGGCTGATCCGCAGATCGGTCATCAGATCATAAAGCGAAGGCGCGGCCCCCAGCGCGCCGCAGTCCAGCAACATCCCGTAGACCAGCAGTTCAACCTCTCGTTTCGGCAGGGTGCCGAAGGCGGGGGCGCAGTAGGCCGTTAGAAAATGGGCCAGCAGCGCCTTGGCCTGAGGGCCGTCCAGTGCATCAAGTGTCCGTGCGATATTCATGAAAAAGGCCCTCTGCCGACTGGCAAAGAGCCTGAAATTGATCGGTAAACAGCCGGTAAAAGCGCCGTGCTTAGTCCGCGCGGGACAGCATCCGGCCCAGATTGCGACCGCCCAGAATATGCACATGCAGGTGGGGCACCTCTTGCACGCCATGCTCGCCCGCGTTGGCGATCAGACGAAAGCCGTTCTCTTCCACGCCCATCATCTTGCACACCTCGCCCACGGCGCGGGTAAAGCCGATGATTTCGGCGTCCGAGGCATTCTGCGCAAAGTGGTCATAACAGACGTAAGGCCCTTTGGGGATCACCAGCACATGGATCGGCGCTTGGGGCGCGATGTCGTGAAAGGCCAGCGCGTGCTCGGTCTCAAGCACGGTTTTGTTGGGAATTTCGCCGCGCAGGATTTTCGCGAAAATGTTCTGGTCGTCGTAGGTATAGCTCATGACGGGCCTCAGTCAGAAAACAGGTGTTCGGTCTCGGCTATCTCTAGCGCCGTGTCGATGTCCACCTCAAGGAATTGTAGAAGCGCGTTGGCGTTTTCCTCGTCCGAGGCGGTCTCTTTGATGGTGTAGTAATGCTCGAGCGATTCATCGCGGATGCGGTCCACCTCAAAGTGAAGATCGTTGCGCAAGGTCGGCACCAGCCGTTCCAGCTGTTCTTGTGTGGTGTGATCGCCGGCAAGACCTGTGCGTTTCGCGTGACCGATCAGGTAGTCGTCCGTAAACTCGCAATCGATCTCCAGAATGCGGGTTGAGGAGCGGTCCGAGACAAAGTCCAGCAGCAGGTCCAGATTGCTGGGGTCCATGCACATCATCATTTTGTCCGAATCATAGTAGTCGAACAGCATGCGCACCAACGCACGACGGTGCCGCGCGCGCTTGTTTTTCGAGCTTTCGATGCCGCCCAGATCGGGAAGATCGCCGCCGTCTTCGTCAAAAATATAGTCAGGGCCGGGAATGTCGGTGTGGTTCCGAATCTGTTCCGTCACCCGTTTCGCCACGTGCCACTTCTTGCAAACCAGAACCAGCAGGGCGCGGTGACGGCCAAGGGTGCTTTCCGCCTCCCAGAAGCGGGGAGCAAAACGGCGCCCGATGCGGCCACGGCCCGCTAGGAAACGGTAAAGGTTCCGCCCCTCGCCCGAGATTTTGAATTCAACCCCTTCGCTGGCCCACAGGTCGCCCAAACGGGCCCGCAGTTCCTTGGCTTCAGGGCTGATCTTGCGGGCAAACAGGAAGTCCTGACTGAGCAGCATATCATAGTGGTCGTTATAGAAATTCACCGGCATCCCGTAGTCCGAGAACATCAGAAACGTCAGCGTGCGGGTGCGGATTTCCACCTCGGGGACCAAGTGGCGGACAAGGGTCTGAAAGAAGGTCTCATCGGGAATCCAAGAGGTCCGGAAGAACTTCATCACGTCCTTGCGGGCCTTGGTGAAGGCCACGATCGCCTCAATGGTCTGACGGCGCAGACACCACCACTGGGACCCGATCATCACCTGTATATCATGGGGAATGGGGCGGGTCAGACCAAGGCGCTGCTGCACCTCAAGAGACTTGTAGAACAGCCACTTATTGTTTCGCTCGTTGAACCAATGACGGTAGATCAGACGCTCTTCCTTGATGCCGGTTTTGATCCAGTCACTCTCGAAGAAATCGAAACTCTCAATAAAGTCAGCGTCGTTCCGGTCCAGATAGTCATGGGCGTATTCGGCGGATTTCACCGACATGCAATCGCCCGACAACATGTAAAAATGGGTTGCACGAGGAAAGGCGTCCAACGCCGCCTCAACCGCATAGAGCGATGCCTCGACAAGGCTCCATTCGCCCCAGCCGCATTTGATCCGTTTCTTGGCGAACGCGACGTTCGGATTGTCGGCCAAGGCCTCTCGGATGGCCGCGTAGTGTTCGGGCTTCGCTCTCGCGTCAAAGTGGATTGCAATATAGTCGCCTACAGCCGTAAGGCGTTGTGCCTGTGCGATGATCGCTTCGGGGTCCTTGTGGCATAAAAGGATGAAGGCGATGCGCGACATGTATCCAACTATCCAAAAATCTGAGGTTCTATCCTTAGTTAGAAGAGAAGCAGAATTGAATAAACCGTCAATCTTTGCTTTCTATAGCTAAATTGAGTGAAGAGCGGTTTGCGTAGGAGATTTGCATGGGCTTTCCCGGAACCTGGATGACCGAAAGCGAAAGCGTGGTCTATCGTGTCGTACCCAAGTGTGCGTGCTCGACCATCGGTCAGATCATGTTTTATTCGGACCATGGTCGTTTCTTCGATGGAGACATCCACGACTCGACCAGTGGTCTGCACAAGTGGTCCCAGGACGTCAGCCAGCCGTTGATCGAGG
>JAYZYX010000275.1:0-7427 GCA_036139795.1 Pseudomonadota bacterium
CTGCGATGGTGGATTTGCGCCGCGCGCAGGATATGGCCCAATCAGCCCCGAAAGACCTGACCCGTCTGGCGGTCGGAGCGCTGCCCACGGCGGCCACGGACCTGCTGCCACTGGCCGCCTTGCGCCTGCGTCAGGAAATGCCCGAATGCCTGCTGCGCGTCACCACTGGCCCCAACTGGATGCTGCTTAGCCAGCTGCGCGAAGGCTCGCTTGATATGGTGGTGGGCCGGATGCCCCCTGCCGGCACGACCGAGGGGCTGTCTTTCCGCCAGCTTTATTCTGAAAGAGTCGTCCCTGTCGTGCGCCCCGATCATCCGCTGCTAAGTCGCGACTGGGCCCTGACTGAACTGGACGATTACCCGCTGATGCTGCCCCCTTCCGGCGCGGTGATCTCTCAGTCCGTGCGCACATTCCTGCATTCCATCGGACTTGGGGCAGCGCGTCCGGCGTTCGAGAATGTCTCGCTGGCGTTCGGGCGCAAGGTCGTGCAGCGGTCGGACACGATCTGGTTCATCTCGCACGGGGTGGTGCGCGAAGAGCTTGAGATCGGCACGCTGGCGTTGCTGCCTTTGGCGAATGACCTGCTTGGCGGTCCCGTGGGCGTTTCCATGCGGTCCGAGACCTTTCAGACCGCCGAACAGGCCCTGATGCTGGACATCCTGCTAGAGACCGCGCGCCAGCACCCCACGCGCCTAACCTCATAAAATGCAAAGAAATGGCAAAATCATTGCAAAAATAGCTTTCAGTTCTTCGGAAAATTGACTTCGTACAATAAAAAGTCTATACTCTAATACTATAGATACTTGGTGATCGTTTTCCGGTTTCCTATCTCATCAAGATCGGATCGTCCCATGCGGATCGTAATCGTCGAAGACGACGCGCTACAGCTTAGCATCATCACCGAATGGGTTTCCGAGCTGTTTGGCTGTGAAATCACCAGCTATGACAACGGCCCCAGCTTTCGCGATGGCGAATTGAGCGGCAGTAAAGCTGCCCCCGAAGTAATCCTGATGGACTTTTACCTAGGCAACGGCGCAGGGGACACAGGCGCCGATCTGGTGAATGCCATCCGCGGCGCAAAAGGGCCAATCGCCAGTGCCGGGATCATTATGACCACCGGCGTTTCCGCGAAAAGTCTGGCCCGCGCCACGCAGGATCTGGCCATCGACGGATTTCTCCTGAAAGACCAGATCTCGCGCGAGAGTTTAGGCATCGCAATCCGCATCGCACAGCGTCTGCAAAAGGAACGCCTGATCTACGCCTAATCCAGATGCTGCTCTGGAATGGCGCTTAGGACCAGTCGGTCACTGCGCGCGGCGAATGTGCCTTCCAGCCAATCCATCACACGGCGCACGGTCGCGTCCTTCTTACGCAGGGCGTGAATGTACAGATAGATGTCCTGCTCCATCCCCGGGTACTCGGACAGCAGCCGCAACCCGCCATGGGACAGAGCGTAAGGTTCTGACAAAACAGCACAAAACGGTGCGTCCACCACAACATCCGCCTCAACAGTCCGGACCGAAGTGGTCAGATATGGCGCGCCGAAACGGTCGCGCAGTTCCCCGTATATTCCTTCGACGCCTTGCATCCCTTGCGACATGATCCAGCCTTTCAACTGGTCACGGCCCTGAAAATCAGCCCCACACCAAACTCCGTAAGTGATCGAGCCGACCCGCTTTCGCAGCAGATTGCCCTCACTGATCAATTCGGGAGTGATCAGAATATCGGTCTCGCCATAGGCCAGACTTGCGGTGCGGAACGACATATTGAGGCGGATGTCAGGGTTGTCACGCCAGAAGTCTCCGACTTTCCTGATCAACTCTGCCTGTCGCATTTCCGGCGCGCAGGACACGCGGACTTCGCGGTCACGCGCACCCGCATCACATTGGGACGTCACAAAGATCAGTTGCTGTTCGGTTTGTTCTGCACAAGCGATCAGGCCCTTGGCCTCTTCGGTCGGCGCCCAACCGACACCATTCTTTTCAAACAGGGGAAACCCCAATCGTTCTGCGAACCCGTGTATCCGCCGCGAGACTGTCCCGACATTGGTTCCCAGATGTTCAGCCGCCGCCGACATGGTGTGGTAGCGTGAAAGCGCCAGGCAAAAGCGCAAGTCATCCCAATTTTCCATAGGTCCCTTCTCTTCGTTTAAGGGTGCAATGAAACCCGGTACGGACCATTAAATCACTATGCCGAACGGGCCTGACCGAAAGGAAAGGGCCGACGGAAGAAATCAAAAATATTTCAATACGTTAGATTTAAAATTCAAATCATCAAATGGCGGACAGAAACTGTCCGAAACAACACACCGCCACAGGCGACAACACTCAGCCGATCAATTTATTGGCTGATGTCCCCTTCGAGGAAGTATGCAACCGGACCACGCGGCCCGTTTCTTTTGAGATCGGAAAGCTAAAGTGCACGGTAACCTGCGTTCCCACCCCTTTTCTGGAATTCACATCAATCGATCCATCCATCAGCGCCACCAAGCGCGCGACGATCGACAGCCCAAGACCTGCACCCCCTTTTGCGCGGCGACCCTCGTTCTTGCCTTGCGTAAAGGGCGCGAACATTTCAGCGACCTGATCTTCTTCGATCCCGATACCGTTGTCCGCAACCAGCAAAGCAACCTCGATCATATCATCGGTGCGACGGCGACTTTTGAGCGAGACACGGACCTCGCCCTTGTGATCCAGACGGGCGCTGAATTTCACCGCGTTGCCAATCAAGTTGATCAGGACTTGCCGGATGCGCAGGGCATCCGCCTGAATGGCTGGCAAGGTGTCGTCACATTCAGTGATCAGTTCAACGCCGGCTTCATCCGCACTCCAATGCAAGACATCCACCACATCACGCAGGGCATCGCACAGCTTCATCGGCTCGGGCGTCAGGGACAGTTGCTCGGCCTCCAGACGGGAATAGTCCAGAATGTCATCGATGATGGACAACAAAAGACCGGTCGAGCGCTGTGCGCTGTGCAGAACTTCCCGTCCTGCGACATCCTTCACATGTTCTTCGACGAACCGCAGTGCCGCGCTGACGCTGGCCACGGGCGAGCGTAATTCATGGCTGATCATCGACAGAAAGGCCGATTTGGCCCGCCCTGCGGCCTCGGCCCGACTGACCGCCGAGGTCAGCTCTTCTTCCTGCGCGTCCGCACCGGAATAATCGTGAATGATCACAAGATATTCAGTCCGCGCATCCACCGTGCGATAAGACCGGACCGAGACAAGGCAAGGTAGCATCGGTCCCTGATGCCGCCTTAGGAAGCACCGATGTTCCTCGGCAGCATCCTCGGCCAGACTTTGCAAGATCCGCGCACCCTGAAAGTTCGACAATTGGTGCCGAACGTGCGGCTTAAGCATCGACGTCAGATCAAGGCCGATCGCCTCTTCCATCGGCACGCCCAGAATGGACTGGCTGGCCTTGTTTACCCGCAAGATCCGCCCGTTTTCGTCAACAAGGGCATTCAGATCTCTGGTCGAATGCATGACCAAGTGCAGCAGTTGTTCCTGCTCGCTTTCGCGTATCCGCATCGCCCGCAACGTGGAATAAAGTGACCCGAGCGTCGTCAAAAGCAAGACCCCCAGCACCAGCGAGGCAATACGCAATGGCGTTTTATAGCCCGCGATGACGGAAATCGGTGCCTGTTTCAGATAGCCGAACCCCAACTCTGCATCCCAGCGCCAGACACCGACCTTCTTCGTACCATCGGCAAGCTCATATCCCTCGAAATCCTCGCCCGAAACGGACATCGGCATTAGCGGAGAGTTGAAGTCCGAGTGCAAGATGGACCCGTTCGGACTGAGGCTGACCAGATGACCGAAATGATCAAAGCCCAGAATATCGTCCCCATCGGCACTATCTGCTTGGCGGATGGGCGCGAAAAGACGCTCGTACGGGGAAAGGCGCAGGGCAAACACCGCCACCACCTGACCCGTTTCGTCCCGCACAGGACCTAGCGTGAAAAAGGTCAGATCGCCAAAATCCGAAGGGCTCGATCGCAGCACAACATCCGACGGCTGAAGCTTGCTTAAAACGACTTGGCCGTTCCAGGCTTTTTCCAGTGTCTCGGGTTGCAGTGTAAGTAGGTTCTGGCTGCCAAGGTTAATATCCCGCATCGAGGCCAGACTAGTGCCATCTCTGGCGATCAGGAAAATGCCCTGAATAAGATGATTTTTAAACCAAGATTTAAAATTTTCACGCAGTTGCTGCTGCGCGTCAGAGGCCAAAAGCGATTCTCTGTCAGGCGGAACAAGTAAGATTTTCTGCGTTAAGTCGACCACATGTGGATCGGCCACGATTGCTGCCATTTCACTGCGGCGGCGTTCTTTCCAATCGTGCAGAGCTTCCATCTCAGAGTCGATCTCGGCACGGAACTGGCTGCGCAGGCTATTGGAAAAAGACCTTTCCAAATAAAGGTCTAAGGCCAAAATTCCCCCAATCATCAGTACGGCAGCCGTTAAATAAACGGTCAACTGTCGCGCATTATATCTTTGGGGCTTAATCATGGGTACAGCCTTGGCTCAAAAAGGAACACAAACCTGTCGATCGAAAGATATCTATTTATCCAGCAAAAATGAAAAAATGGCAAGGCTGGGCCGGATGTTTCTGCAAATGGTGTTTGTGTAGGAAAGCAAAATGGGCACCTGATCAATCAGGTGCCCATTGCTTATGCTTAGAAGCTGCCAAAGCCACGCGGGTCCATGTCTCGGTTACCGCCTGCCCGGGCTGCCGGCTTCGCGGGGCTGTCCTGCCCCCGCATCAGGAAGGCTTCCAACTCGCGCAGGCGATCAGGCGACAGGTTCTTCAGCATATCTGTCGGGCTGCCTGCGGGCTTGCGGGTCTCGCGCAGTTGGAAGCGCGACATGGCCGATTGCACCGACTGGCAGGCAGAAGACATCTGGGTTGCCGCAGCGGCCAACTGGTCCGACTGGCTGGTGACCCCAAGGCTGCTGCGGGTCAGTTCATTCACTGCCTCGCTGATCTGGCTGACACCACGCGACTGCTCGGCGCTGCCGACGCTGATGGTGTTGGTCAGATCATCGATCCGCGCAATGTCCGCACCGATCGAGCTGAACGATTCCTTGGTCTGGTCCGCCAGTTCCACGCCCATACGCACCTTGCGACCGGCGCTGTCGATCAGCTCTGACGTCTCTTTCGCCGCTTGGGCCGAACGACCCGCCAGATTGCGCACTTCTTGCGCCACCACAGCGAAGCCACGGCCATGCTCGCCCGCACGGGCGGCCTCAACGGCGGCGTTCAGGGCCAGCAGGTTGGTTTGGAAGGCGATCTCGTCAATGACCTTGATGATCTTGCTGATATCGTCCGAGGCGCTGCGGATGTCCTGCATGGCCTCGACCATCTCGGTGACTTTGTTCTGACCCTCCAGCGATACCGCGCGGGCTGCGGTCACAACTTCGGACGTCGACTTGCTGGCGTCCGCGTTGCTGCGCACCATAGCATCAGTCTCTTCGGTGGTGGCCGAGATCTCTTCAACCGCCGACGACTGCATCTGCGCGTTGGTGGCCAGTTGGGTTGCGGACTCGCTGATCTGGGTGATGGTCTTTGAAACCTGCCCCACTTCTTCGCTGATACCGCGAATGGTGCTGTTCAATCCGTCGTAGGCCCGATCCAGCGCCTCGACGATCCGCTTGAAGCCGCCCTCATAGCGATCACATTCGATAATCTTGTCCAGCTGACCATCCACGATGGCCTGCGACAGCTCTTCGATCTCATCAACCACTTCCAAGAAGACCTTGCGGGCCTCTTCCACGGCGTCGGTGATAAAGGCACGCTCGCCACCGAAGACCGGGAAGTCATGGGCGAAATCACCGCGCGCAAAGGCGCGCATGGCCGTAATGATGGTCTTCTTGGTTTCGATATGCTCGTTGATCATGCTGTTCACGTCACGGGCGATACCGGCATACTGTTCGTCCATACCATCTTCGCTGATCCGCGCAGTGATCTGGTCATTCTTATGGGCATTCGCCATCTTCACGACGCCTTCGATCAGCAGTTCGGTCTGGCGCTGGGTCTCGACCAGCTCGGTATTGTCTTTCCACTCGACGAAGAAGGCGATCGGTTTGCCGTCCGTGCCCATCTGCGGCGTCGCGCGGAAGTTCAGGTGCTTGCCCCCGATGGTAAAGCCACCGTCATAGGGACGGGACAGATGGGCCAGCATACCACGCTGGTGGCCGGGGTTCTTGTGGAACTGGTCGATCGACTTGTCCAGAACGTCATCGGCGCGGAAATGGGGTAGATCCTGACGAATGTCGTCTTCGATCGCCGCGAACATTTTCATGGCGGCTTTATTCACGAAGCGGACCACCAGATCGGTGTCCGAAATCATAATCGGGTTGGACAGGATATCTAGAGCAGTCCAGGCATCGACGTCCTGCCAGTTGGAAACGACGCGTTCATGGGCGTCCATTTTGTCTGCAATCTTAGTCATGGTTGGCACTTCCATCGGATTGGGTTGAGCGAGACCCGTTCGATACTGCGGAAAAACGAACTAAAGAGAGAACGGCATAATCAAAGGTACGACGACTAGACCCTTCGATTTATCTCGGACGTGCCTTTTATCGTTTGCAGAAATACAAACGTGCCCTCTCTGAATTTCAAATCAAAGTGATTGATTTAATTGAAAAATTATACGTCCGAAAGTGTGTATGGTCAGATTGACGCAGGCTTTCAAGGGGTTGCAAGGCGAAGCTTCACGCGCAGAGAACCGTTTTCACCAGTTTGGCCAGACGATCTGCGGGAAGCTTTACAGGGTTCCCCTTCATCGAGGACGAGACCGCCGCCCCTTCAGCGATGAAAATTTCATCGATTTGCGAACCGCCCATGGTCGAAAAACGGGGAAGACCGGCATCTTCGATCCAGTTTTCCAGCCTCTCGAAGGCCTGATCAGGGCTGTCCCCCATAGCATCAGCGATCCATTTGCGGACCTCTTGCAGGCGATTTTCGACATGCTGCGGCAGGTCCGGAGCCGCCACGTGGTCCCGCAAAACCGGCACCAGAAAGCGGCCACAGATCAACCCATGGGGCCAGCCAGTCACACCGCCAAGAATGCCCGCGACCCCGTGCACCGCCCCAAGCCCCGCATTGGCAAGGGCAAGCCCTCCGTAAAGACTGCACAGGGCCATATCATCGCGGGCCTGCGCGTCTTCGCCCTGCATCAAACGATTTAGCGCCGAAAGCCCCCGCGGGATGGCGTCGCGGCATAGGGCATCGGTCAGAACGGTGGCCTTGCAAGACAGATAGGGCTCGATCACCTGCACCACTGCATCAAGGCCCGAGGCCAGTGTCACACCGCGCGGACAGCCATCGGTCAGGGCCGGATCGACCACCGCCAGACGCGCCATCATGCGATCATCGCGCAGCGAGACCTTGCGGCTATGTTCGGGAATGCCGATGACGGCGTT
>JAYZYX010000276.1:0-8222 GCA_036139795.1 Pseudomonadota bacterium
ACCGTCCTGAAGAAAGCCCTTGTCCGATGCGGGAACCACAGTGAACAGCATGCCAAGGATCGCGCCGACGCCGATGCTGCCAGAGCCGTCGATCGGGTCGATGGCAACGTCATAGGCGCCGTCTTCGTTCAGGGTCAGAACCTCTTCGGATTCCTCGGATAACATCAGGCGCACGCCTGCGGCTTTCAGCACGTCGACCATGTAGACATGGGTGCCAAGGTCCAAAGCCTTTTGCTTGTCGCCGCTTTCATTGACGCCGACGATGGCTGCCGGATCACCATATAGCGCCCCTGCTGCCAGACGGTCCGCGATGGGCATCAGCGAATCCGCGATGGCCTGAATGATCTGCGCCGGACCACTGCGGCGAGCCAGATAATCGTTCAGCGGTTCTGCGGTGCAGGGGGTGTGGTTCGTCAATTCCAGCATGGTCTGCCTTTCGTCTCAATGCCCTTTGCGCGGCCCTCTTGGGGCGCGTAATCGCGGTGACACTAGCCATAGCGCCCCAAAGCAACAAGCGTGCAACGGGTCGCAAGGGCGGCTTTCACCCATGTTTGCGCAAAACAAAAGGCGCCCGAATGGGGCGCCTTGGTGTGTCTTAGCCGCGGCCACGGTAGGGCGGTACGCCTTGGTCGGGGATCCAGACCCCTTCGGGCATGGGGCCGGTCTGGTAATGTACATCAATCGGGATGCCGCCGCGCGGATACCAATAGCCGCCGATCCGCAGCCACTTTGGGTCCAGAAAATCGGCCAGACGCCGCGCGATCGAGATGGTGCAATCCTCATGGAAGGCCCCGTGATTGCGGAACGAGCCAAGGAAAAGCTTCAGCGACTTGGATTCAACCAGCCATTCGCCCGGCACGTAGTCGATCATCAGGTGGGCAAAGTCGGGCTGGCCGGTCATCGGGCACAGCGAGGTGAACTAGGGCGCGGTGAAACGCACGTTGTAAAGGACGTCCGCCTGCGGGTTCTGCACGCGCTCCAGCTCGGCCTCATCGGGGCTTTGGGGCATGACGGTCGCGCCGCCAAGCTGCTTGAGGTTGCTATAGATGCTGTCGGTCATGGGTCAGTATCCTGTGTCAGACGCCGCGCTTGTTGCCCCAGATCAGGACATGCAGTTGCGGCAGGATGCGGGGGGCGAACCAGCGGTCCGCCATGGTCTTTTCGGTCAGCCAAAGCAAGCGGTCGGCCAAGGCTTGGGGATCGACGGGCGTGTCGGGGTCTACCTCGGGGTTGCCCGGTTGCAGAAAGAACGGCAGGTCGGGGTAGGTGGCCTGTGCAGCCTTTGCCCAAAGGTAGTCCTGATCATCAAAGATCACGACTTTCATGACGATCTTGCCCGCGCCCTTTGCCATCTCAAGGCAGGTGTCCAGCGCGTCCCAGTCCACGACCTCGCCGCTGGAGGGGGGCTTGGGCGATAGAACTAGCGTGTCCAGTTCCGCAAACCACGGTTTGGCAATGCTGCCTTGGGTTTCGCAGGCAAAGCGATAGCCCATAGCCTTGCCGATGGTGATCAGAGGGCCAAAGTCCTGAATGGCAGGGTTGCCACCACTGAGGCTGACGGTCAGGGGCTGGCCGCCGGACAACTCGTCCACACGCTCCCACACCTCTGCCGGTTGCATAGGGAACCATGTGTCGCGGTAGGCGCTGTCTACCGCGTGCAGGCTATCGCACCAGCTACAGCGGTAATCACAGCCGCCGGCGCGGACAAAGACGGTGGGCTCGCCAATCAAGGCACCTTCGCCTTGAATGGTGGGGCCGAAGATTTCGGCAATGCGTAGGGTCATAGACGGTACTCTGCCCAGGTTTTCGGAGTTTCACTGACCTTCACCGCACTGGTTTCGGGCCAGCGGGATTTGCACCAGTCAAAGAAGTGCTTGGCCATGTTCTCGGCGGTCGAATGGCCTTCCATCACGTCGTTCAGGTGACGGTGATCGAAGGTGTCGTCGATATAGGTCTTCAGTGGTTTAAGCTCATGATAGTCGCGCACAAAGCCGTCGCTGTTCAGTGTGGCTGATGCCAGTTCCACCACCACGATATAATTGTGCCCGTGCAGGCGGGCGCACTGGTGGTCATCGGGTAAGTGGGTCAACTGGTGCGAGGCGGAAAAGTGGAATTCCTTGCTGATCCGGAACATCACTTCGCTCCTTTCGCGGCGGCGTCCGCCACGGCCTTTTCCCAGAAATCCGGGTCTTCGTAGATTGTGGGGTCTTCGACGCCTGCCAGATGGAATGCCTCGCGCCGTTCAACGCAGGTGCCGCAGCGGCCGCAGTGATGTGCGCCGCCTTTGTAGCAAGACCAAGTGTCGGCAAAGGGCGTGTTGTGTTTCGCCCCTTCGGTCACGATGTCCGCTTTGCTGCGGTGGACGAAGGGCGTGTAAAGCGACACGTCCGCGTAGCCGTCAAGGGCAGCCTTTTGCATGACCTCGAAGGCCTGCGTAAAGGCAGGGCGGCAGTCGGGGTAGATAAAGTGGTCCCCCCCATGCACGGCGGTCGCCACAGCGTCATCCTTATTCGCGGCTGCCACGCCAAAGGCGATGGCCAGCATGATGGCGTTGCGGTTGGGGACCACGGTGATCTTCATGGTCTCTTCCGCGTAGTGACCGTCCGGCACGTCGATGTTGTCCGTCAGGGCCGAGCCGGTCAGCGCGGCGCCGATCGGGCGCATGTCGATGATGTCATGGGGCACGCCTAGGCGCGTTGCGGCGCGGGCCGCATAGTCCAGTTCCTTGCGGTGGCGCTGTCCGTAGTCGAAAGACACCAGACGGGTCAGCGTGTGCTGGTCGGCCACCATGTGGGCGAGGGATACGGAATCCAGTCCGCCCGAGCAGATTACGATCGTTTTCATCATTGTCCCTTGTTTTGATGTACCGGGTAGGCTGCGACCGGTGTGCGGGGGCCATATAACGAAACCGCGCCGCCCTGCAAGCAGGACGGCGCGAAAGTCGCTGTCATGTGACTGACGGGATCAGAGGCCGAGGGCTTTGAAGTCCGCTGCGCTGTGGCGTTCGGGCAGGGCACCTTCGGCGGTGCGGTTCACGATGCTGCCACGCTTGACCGCAGGGCGGGCCGCCAGATCGGCGGCCCAACGGGTGACGTTTTCGTATTCTGCCACGTTCAGGAACTTGTCCGAGCCGCTGTAAAGACGGCCTCCGACCAGACCGCCGTACCACGGGTAGATCGCCATATCCGCGATGGAATAGTCGTCACCGGCCACGAACTTGCGATCCGCCAGATTGGTGTCCAGAACGTGTAGCTGACGCTTGGTCTCCATAGTGAAACGGTCGATGGCGTATTTGATCTTTTCAGGCGCGTAGGCGAAGAAATGGCCAAAGCCGCCACCCACATAGGGGCCAGAGCCCATCTGCCAGAACAGCCAGTTAAACGCCTCGGCGCGGGCGGGTCCGCTTGCGGGCAGGAAGGCACCGAATTTTTCCGCCAGATAGGTCAGGATCGAGCCGCTCTCGAACAGGCGCGTGCCGGTGTCGTAGTCGAACAGGGCAGGGATCTTGGAGTTCGGGTTGATCCCGACAAAGCCGCTGCCGAACTGGTCGCCGTCACCGATCTTGATCAGCCATGCGTCATAGTCCGCGCCGGTGTGACCTGCTTCTAGCAGCTCTTCCAGCAGGATGGTGACTTTCTGGCCGTTAGGCGTGCCCATGGAATACAGCTGCAGGGCATGATCGCCCTTGGGCAGTTCCTTGTCGTGGGTCGCACCCGAGACAGGACGGTTGATGTTGGCGAACTCGCCGCCGTTGCCTTTTTCCCAGGTCCAGACTTCGGGGGGCGTGTAAGTGTCGGCCATCGAAATACCTCTTTGAACAAGCGTTGGACGCATACTTAAGGAGTTTGCCCGCAAAAGACACGGGGGCGGCGCGTCTTTTCTGTGAGCTGGTGCGAAGGCCTCTGTGCGCCAAAATCCGAATCAACTTGTATGATGACTAATCAAGATGCTGCGAGCGCATTGTGGCTAAATACAATTGAAATAAGGTTAATCGGGAAAGTCAGATGATGTATTGACAGATAGTCTCTAAATTCATCATACAAGTTGTCACGTTAGATGGCGCTGTTCTGGCGCCGAGGGAGGACTAGTTATGATGCATATTTCCAAGATTGCCGCCGTCTCTGTGCTGGCACTGACCGCTGTTGCAGGTGCTGCCGGTGCCGAAGAATGGCGCGGTTGGGCGATCCACCCCGAGGATTACCCGAACACTGTCGCCATGCAGGCGTTCGCTGACAAAGTGGCCGAAGTCACCGAAGGTCGCGTGACCCCTACCGTTTATGCGAACGGCATTCTGGGCAGCCAGCCCGACGCGATCGAGCAGGTGCGCAGCGGCGCGCTGGCTTGGGCGAACTTCAACATGGGCCCGATGGGCGAGATCGTTCCCGCGACCAACGTTCTGTCGCTGCCCTTCATCTTCCGCGATGTCGAGCAGATGCACCACGCGATGGACGGCGCCGTTGGCCAGCAGTTCAGCGATGCGCTGACTGAGGCGGGCATTGTGGCTCTGTCGTGGTACGACAGCGGCTCGCGCAGCTTCTACAACACCAAAAAGCCGATCCACTCGCCTGCCGATATGGAAGGCATGAAGTTCCGCGTGATGAACAACGATCTCTACGTGCAGATGGTTGACCAACTGGGCGGCAACGCGACCCCGATGGCATACGGCGAAGTTTACCAGTCGCTGCAGACCGGTGTGATCGACGGCGCAGAGAACAACTACCCCTCGTATGAAAGCTCGAACCACTACGAGGTTGCCAAGTACTACTCGGTCACCAACCACCTGATCATCCCCGAGTGCCTCTGTGTGGCCGCGTCGGTTTGGGAAGGCGTGTCGGATGAGGACAAAGTTGCGATCAAAGCAGCCGCAATGGAATCCGCCCAGTTGCAGCGTCAACTGTGGGCCGAGCGTGAAGGCGTCAGCCTTGAGAAGGTGAAAGCCTCGGGTGTGGAAGTGAACAACGTGGATGATCCGGCGGCGTTCCAGTCGGCTATGGGTCCGATCTACGACGGCTTTATCGCCGCGAACCCCGATCTGGCGCAGCTGATCGCTGAAATTCAGGCCACCGAATAAGGTCTGCATGAAACATGGCGCGTGGCGGCCTTAGCTGCCGCGCGCTGATTTATCGGCGGGGGAATTGAATGACGACTGAAAAACTAACGCCGCACGGGCCGGTTTACCGCGTGCTTGCCGCTATTGCGCAGACTTGTCTGGTCTGTGCAGGCGTGATGCTGGTGACCTTGATCCTGATCTTTGGCTGGCTGGTCTGGGGCCGCTATGTGATGAACGACACCCCCACATGGGTCGAGCAATTGTCCCTGTTGCTGGTGGTCTGGATCACCTTTCTGGGCGCGGCTGCAGGTGTGTGGAACAAAAGCCACCTGTCCATCGATTTTATCCGCGAAATGCTGCCTGATCCTTTGCGCGTGCCGATGCGTTGGCTGGCAGTGATTGGCGTGCTGATCTTCGGCGGCTTCCTTGCTTGGCAGGGCTATGTGCTGGCCGAAAAGACGTGGCCCCGTGTGATCCCGATGCTTGGCATCAATGAAGGCTGGCGCGCGGTGCCGATGGCCATCTGCGGTGCCCTGTCGGTGGTCTTTTCCCTCTACCATCTGGGCGAGTTGGCCCGTGGTGAATACCAGCTAGTAGGAGAGCCGTAAGTGGGCCTGTCTGTACTATTCGGAGTTTTCGCGCTGGGGCTTTTCTGCGGGATGCCTGTGGCATTTGCGCTGGGTTTGGCCTCGGTCGCCGGTTTCTTTTACGAAGGGCTGCCCCTCTTCATCGGCTTCCAGCGGGTCCTGTCGGGCGTGTCGGTCTTTTCGCTGCTGGCGATCCCGTTCTTTATCTTCGCGGGCGAGCTGATGATGCAGGGCGGTATCGCCAACCGTCTGGTGAAGCTGGCGGCTAGTGCCGTGGGGTCGCTGCGTGGCGGTCTGGGCGTGGTGAACGTACTGTCCTCGATGCTGTTTGGCGGGATATCGGGGTCTGCCGTGGCGGATACTTCGGCGCTGGGATCGATCCTGATCCCTGTGATGAAGGAAAAGGGCTATGATCCCGACTATGCGGTGAACGTGACGGTGACGTCCTCGGTCGCGGGTGTGGTCATTCCGCCCTCGCACAACATGATCCTTTACGCGGTGGCGGCAGGGGGCATGTCGGTATCCAAGCTGTTCATTGCGGGCATCATCCCCGGTGTTCTGATGTGCCTGTGTCTGGCGTTGGTGGCCTATTGGGTTGCGGTGCGCCGTGGCTATCCGGCCGAGACCTTTCCCGGTTTCAAAGCCTTGGGCGTGGCGACCATCGTGGCGCTGCCCGGTCTAATGACGGCGGTGATCATCGTGGGCGCCGTGCTGTCGGGTGTGATGACCGTGACGGAATCCGGTGCCTTCGGCGCGATCTGGGCGATCCTTGTGACGACCTTTGTGTACCGTGAACTGACGTGGCCTGCGTTCAAGGCAGCGGTGATCACTTCGGTGCGGACAACGGCGCTGGTGATGCTGCTGGTGGCGACGGCTTCGGCCTTTAGCTACCTCTTGGCCCTCTACCGTGTGCCGGACCTGCTTGCAAATTTTGTTACCGGTATCAGTGACAATCCGATTATCATCCTGCTACTGATCAACCTGATCCTGCTTGTCTTGGGAATGATCATGGATATGGCCGCGCTGATCCTGATTTGTACGCCGATCTTTTTGCCTGTGGCCGTGGGCCTTGGTATGGACCCTGTGCAATTCGGTGTGATCCTGATGATGAACCTTGGCCTTGGTCTGTGCACCCCGCCTGTTGGCGCCTGCCTCTTTGTGGGCTGTGTGGTCGGCAAGGTCAGGATCGAGCAGGCTGTGCGCACGATTGGTCCTTTTTACCTCGCAATTCTGGTGGCCCTGATGCTGGTCACCTACGTCCCGGCTTTCTCGATGTTCCTGCCGGGCCTGATGGAGTAACCCGATGAAACGACTTCTGATCACTGGTGCCGCTGGCGGCGTGGGCCGCGTGGCCCGCACCCGGCTGGCCCATCTGGCCGATGTTATCCGCCTGTCCGACATTGCCGATCTGGGCGAGGCCGGTCCGAACGAAGAACTGGTCAAGTGCGATCTGTCCGATGAAGCTGCGGTGTTCGAACTGGTTAAGGATTGCGACGCAATCCTCCATTTGGGCGGCGTGTCGGTTGAGCGGACCTATGACGAGATCGACGCTGGCAACCTGCGCGGCGTTTACAACCTCTATGAAGCCGCGCGGGCCAACGGGATGCCGCGGATCGTCTTTGCAAGCTCGAACCACACGATCGGGTACTATGAGCAGGACCAGCGTCTGACCGTTGACATGCCGACAAAACCCGACGGCTGGTACGGGGTGTCGAAGGTCTTTGGCGAGGCGGTGGCCCATATGTACCACCAGAAGTTCGGGCAAGAGACTGCGATCCTGCGCATCGGGTCGCTGTTCGACAAGCCGGTGGATCGCCGGATGATGGCCACATGGTTCAGCTTTGACGATTTCGTCTCCTTGATGGAGCGGGTCTTTGCGGTGCCGCGTCTGGGTTGCCCGACGATCTGGGGGGCCTCGGCCAACACCTGCGGGTGGTGGGACAACAGCCATATCGGCTGGCTTGGCTGGACGCCGAAAGACGATAGCGAAGTGTTCCGCGCCGAGATCGAGCAGCAGCCCAAGCGGCCTGCGGACGCGCCGGATGTGGTCTACCAAGGCGGCATGTTTACCGCCAATCCGGTGTTCCGGAACGAGTGAACTCTGTTTCTCGCTGGATCGGCGGCGGCGCATTTGCTGCGCTGAGGATCGCCTCCGGCGGGAGTATTTTTGACAATGAAGAAGCAAGGGCTGCTTTTTGCTGCGTTGGCGCGGTGGGGCGGTTTTGAGGGAGAGTTGTGATGGGGTTTGAACCGCAGGGGAAACATCTGGTGGCTGGCGAGTGGGTTGCAGGAGAGGCAACGTTCCAGTCCGAGCCGGCCCACGGGCGCGCGTTTGCCTTTTCAGTCGGAACGCCGGCTTTGGTGGATCGGGCTTGCGCGGCTGCGGAAGAGGCGTTCTGGTCTTATGGCTATTCCAGCCGCGAAGAGCGGGCGGCGTTTTTGAATGCGATTGCCGATGAGATTGATGCGCGGGGCGAAGTGATTACCGAGATCGGATCGTCGGAGACCGGTTTGCCCGAAGCCCGCCTGCAGGGCGAGCGGGGGCGGACTGTGGGGCAGTTGCGCCTGTTTGCTGCGCACATTCT
>JAYZYX010000277.1:0-8555 GCA_036139795.1 Pseudomonadota bacterium
GCAGCAGCTTGCCATCGGCGGTAAAGGCTCCGTGGCCGTAAAAATGCCGCCCCTCGGGGCTGTCCAGACGCACGATCTCTTGGCCGGTGATGCAATCCAGCACCACGGCAAAGCGGCCCGGACGGCGGGCAAAGGCCACCGCCTCGGCCCGTTCGGGATGGGCTGCCGCCGCGTGCCCGCGCGAGGGGATCTGGATTTCGAACGCGACCTTCGCGTCCTCGGTCATACCGACAAGCCACGTGCTGTTGCCCGGCTTGGCGGCTGCGGTCAGGTATTTGGGCGCACCGGCGGCGGCCCAGCTTTGGCTGGCCCAAGCGGCAGTGGCAGAGGCCAGCGAGACGGCCAGAAACTGTCTGCGTTGCATGGATCAATCTCCGTCCGCGGCGCTAAAGCCGGTTTCCACCCCAAGGTTGGGGCCTACGTCCTGCGCCAACTGGTTTTGCAGATACAGCACCTTGCTTTGCAGCCCCTCGACGCGAATGCGCTGCATCGGATCGGCGACGGCCTCAGAGATCGGAGCATCAATCGCAGCGGCGCGGTCTTCGGTCTGATCAAAGACCGTGCGCATCCAAGAGCGGGTGTTGTCGCCCAGATCACCGGCAAAACCCGACATGACCACCTCTTCAATGCCCTCAAGCTGCGCCAGAATGATCTGAGCGGTCAGGCCAGACCGCCAAGCTTCGGCACGGGTCGGAAAGGGTCGTTCAAAGGTGCCCAAGGGGCGGCCCAAACGCACATCGGCCACGCGGGTCAGACCGAAATCAAGGGCGGTGTAGACCACCTTGGTGAATTCCGACGGAGCCAGATAGACGGGGTTATCGGGGCCAGCGGCGCGGGCCAGATCAGCCCAACCGTTTTCTGCGAACCAGCCTTGGTAGATATCATCTGCCAGTCGCGCCAGATTGGCGCTGACGCCTTGCACAGCGGGACAGGCCGAAATCGCGTCATCGTAAATCAGCATCTCAAGCGCGGGCAAACCCTGCGCCCCCGCCGAGAGGGTCGCGACCACAGCCCCATCGGCCTGCGCCTCCGGGCTTTGCTTTGTCAGATCAAGCAGGGCGCGACCGACAAAGTTCTTTTTGTCCGGCCAGAAGTTCACAGTCAGCGCCGCGCCCTGCTGTTCGATCGGGCCAAACTGGTAGCTGTCCAGCGGCGCCCAAGCCATCCATGTCTCCACGAAAGCAGCCTTCAGCGCAGCCTCATCAGCAGTGCCTACGCAATGGGCGACAGCCACATCGTGTAACTTGACGGACTGATCGCGGAAGGCCCCGAACTGCCCTTCAAAAACCTCAAGCACGCGGCGGGTGATCGCCTCGTGGCTGATGGTACCAGAGCCTGGTGGGAAATAGGGCAGACCGGTCTCTGCGCTATGGGTTTCCAGCGGCACACCGGGGGCATCAACATTCGTGCCCTGCTGCGCAGAAGCCCCGCTGGCAATCAGCGCGACAGAAAGGGCAGAGAAGCGAAAGGCACAGGCCATGGAACGAAGCATCACAGGGACTCCAGAAATTTAATTAGTGCGGCGCGATCGGCAGCGGGCATCAGACGGACCGTTTCGCGGGAGGCCGTCGCCTCGCCCCCATGCCACAGAATTGCTTCAAGCAGATTACGGGCGCGCCCGTCGTGCAGGAAAAATGTGTGGCCGCTGACGGCTTGGGTCATGCCGATCCCCCAAAGTGGCGGCGTGCGCCATTCGTTACCTGCTGCCTGCCATTCAGGGCGTCCGTCCGCCAGCCCAGAGCCCATGTCGTGCAGTAACATGTCCGTGTAGGGCCAGATCAGCTGAAAGGACTGCTCGGGCTGGTTTTCCAAGCGATGGGTCACGAATTTCGGCGTGTGACAGGCGGTGCAGCCCGCATCATAGAACATCTCTTTGCCGCGCAGCACCTCTGGGTCATCCACATTGCGGCGGGCAGGCACGGCCAGATTGCGGGCGTAAAAGCTGGTCAGGTCCAGCACCGGATCTGACGCCTCCAAGTTCTGCTGCGCGGGGGTGTTTCCGTCAGGGGCCGCAAGGCAGGCCGTTTGCGCAACTGTGCATTCCCCTGCCCCCGCCGGATGCAGCGAGGTGGAAATACCGATGTCCGAATGAAACGCATCGGCGCTTTGTCCGCGCACTGATCCCGCGCCTGCCTTAAGGCCAAAGCGCCCCAACATCATCGCCTTCGCCTCTTGGTCCCAGACCTGATTGGCGCGGCCCGAAATCCCGTCACCATCCGCATCATCAGGGTCCGCAAGCGCCAGAATATCCGCCTCTGGGATCGCCTCTAAAAGCCCCAGACCGATCATCTGAGGGGCCACGCGGGGACTGAGCATCACCTCAGGATGCAGCGGGCCGTAACCCAAATCCGCCACCTCATAACTTGGCGCACGCAAAGTCACCTGCGTGCCATCGCCCAAGATCACGGGAACCTCAGTGTAGGTCACGCGCATCTGCCCTTCGGCGGGAATGCCAGAGAGGGACTTATCTTGTAGCTGATGTCCGTAGGTCGGCTCTGGCGCGTTGGCCAGATAGCGCAGGGTCTCGGCGTCCAGATCGCTGGCCTCATCGGGGATCGAAAGGCGCAGGAACATGGAAACGCCATCATCCTCTGCGCTTTCGGGCGGGTGCCCGCGTCCGTCATTCACGTGGCAGACCTGACAGGACCGCGCGTTATAAAGCGGCCCCAAGCCGTCACTAGCCAAGGTCGAGGACGGCGCACTGGCCCAAAGCTTTTTGAACAGCCCATTGCCAATCTGGAAATCCAGTTCCCGCTCAAAGCTCATGTTGGCGGAGGGCAAAGCAAAGGCATCACGCCCCAAAACATCAAACTGGGTCGCAGCCCCTGCGGGGTGCGTCTCATAACGTTCAGGTTTGGTGAAATCGGTCGTCGGCGCCGTGACCATGGCGATCCGTGCCGTCTCTTCCACCGTGCGGGGTACAATGACTACCGCAGAGGTGCGCGGGTTGGCGATAAGCTCATCCGAGACGCTATCTTGCGCACCGGCAGCCAAGGGCGCGATCAAGGCAAGGCTGGCTGGCACCGCAGACAGCGCCAGCCGCAACATACAATCAGTCTTCGGCAGCATCCGCCGCATCTGCATTGAGCATCTGGTATTTCTCGCCGCCGATCCGCTCGTATAGGTCCAGCTGGGTTTCCAGAAAATCAATGTGGCCTTCCTCGTCCGCAATCAGTTCCTCGAACAGGTTCTTGGAAACGTAATCGCCGACACTGTCGCAATAATTCCGAGCCTCAATATAGAGGGTACGGGCGTCATGCTCTCCGGCGAGATCACATTCAAGGGTTTCTTTGGCATTCTGCCCGATCCGCAGGGGATCCAGCTTTTGCAGGTTGGGGTGACCTTCCAGAAAAATGATCCGGTCAATCAACTTGTCTGCGTGGTTCATCTCTTCGATGCTTTCCGCGCGGGATTTGGCGGCCAGTTTGCCCAGACCCCAATCCTTTTGCAGACGGAAATGAACCCAATATTGGTTAATTGCCGTCAACTCACTGCGCAGTGCTGCGTTCAGGTACTCAATGACCTTTGCGTCGCCCTTCATGGTGTTACCCTCTGTTATGTTTTCCGACGGTTTTAAGCTGTGGCACGGTTTGCACTTTGTCCAGCTTTGGCACGGCAAAATTGTCGCTACTGCGCATGGTCGACAACAGCAGCGGCATACATCCACCGCAGTCCGCCGACTTGCCCAAGGCGCGGTAAATCCGGCCGGGCGTAATCACGATATCGGCGTCCGAGGCGCGCATCCAGTCGATGGCCGCGTGGATATCCTTGTCCGAGATATTCTGGCAGTGACAGACGATCATAGGGCCGCTCCGTCAGGTTATGGGAAAAAAGGGGCGCCGCGGTTGGCGCCCCAGTTGGGTGTTCTTACTGGAAGACCGCGCCTTCGTTATCGAGGCTGTCCGAGCCTTCGACCGTCACGCCTTCCAGACCGACAACGGCCACGGCGCGTTCGATGTTGCGGGTCTGCGCGACCAGTGCATCAACGGCAGACATGATCAGCGCCTCACCGGCGGCATTGCCTGCCCCCAGCAATTGGTCATAGCTGGTACCAGCCTCAGCGGTCGATTTGATCGCGCCCAGTTGCAGCATGGTGTGGTTGATGTCGGCGGTCAGGTTCGCCGCCAGTTCTGCATCACGCTCTGCCACATAATCGTTCAGCGACGGGCCTTCGACGACCGAGCCATCAATGCGCACATAACGACCGGTGTAGACGTTCCGGATGCCAAGGCCATCGTAGTAGTGGCTGTTGTGGGTGTTATCCGAGAAACAGTCATGCTCTTCTTCGGGGTCGTGCAGCAGGACGCCAAGCTTCATCCGCTCACCTGCTTGTTCGCCGTAGGACAGCGAGCCCAGACCGGTGAATGCCATGACCAGACCTTCGTTCGCATCGGCGGTCACATCGGCGCGGCCTTGACCATCGGCACCCCAGTTCGCGACGGCAACTTCCAGATCGCTGATCAGCAGATCGGTTGCAGCCACCAGATACTGAACGCGGCGGTCACAGTTTTCGCCGGTGCAGTTGGCGGTGTCGAAATCGGTTGCCGGACGGGCGCCCGCACCGTGGTCGGTGCCGTTCAGGTCCTGACCCCAGAGCAGGAATTCGATAGCGTGATAGCCGGTGGCCACGTTCGCCTCGATCCCGTCAACTTCGTGCAGCTGCTCAAGCACTGCGGGGGTGATGGTGCTTGCATCGATGGTTGCGCCCGACACCTCAAGCGAGGGGTTGGCGATCACATTCGCCAGCGCAAAGGGGTTCTCGTCGTTGCCACCCAGCATGGGGTCCACATAGTCGATCAGACCTTCGTCCAGCGGCCATGCGTTCACTTTGCCTTCCCAGTCATCAACGGTGGGGTTGCCGAAGCGGAACGCCTCGGTCTGCTGGTAAGGCACGCGGGCCTTCAGCCACGCCTGCTTGGCAGCCGCCAGCGTTTCTTCGCTGGGGCTTGCGACCAATGCTTCGACCGCGACTTTCAGGTCTTTGGCGGTTGCCAGACTGTCTTCATACCCCGCCAGCGCGATGTCGGCGTAGTTGTTCAGGATGGCATCAGCCTCGACCGCCATGGCGCCTGTGGCTGCGAAAGTCATGGCCGAAGCCAGAAGCGTTGCGCGAAGTGTCATATGCGTTCCCTCGTGAAGTACTATTCAATGTTTGATCCGCTGAATATCCGATCAAAGAAGTCAGGTAAAGAGTATCTGACTAAATATGTCGGAAAACGAAGGTGTCAGTTGTGAGACCCCACATAAAATGACCATTTTAAAAGAAATATGACCTTTCGCCCCGTCAAGGATGACCTTTTTGGCGGATTCAGGGGAAATCGTCGCAGTTCAGCGGACAAAGCTGCCAGTCACCGACAACCTTCCAGCCAAACGTCACCATGACCTAGCGGCGCGCATTTACCTGCGAGCATACGCTCGATTCGCTCTGTCCGAGCGACAAGCTTCTCCTCGCCCTGAAGCAAATCGAAGGACGCTGGCGCGATCAGAACAGCGACCAGTCGCAGAAACTCTGTATCGGTTACCTCGGACGGCGGCACGCCAAATACCATAGTGCTGGCCTCGAAGAACCCAGTCATCCAGCCATTAGGTCCGCGCCCCATTTCAACGGTAGCCAGCCAGAGGGCAAGGATCTGATCTTTCGTCAGGCTCTGCTCCAAACCTAGCGCATAGCCGGTCTGTCGAACTTTGCCGATCCCGGGTTCGAAGTGCTTGCAGGCAAGCCGCTTCGAAACTGATTGAGAAATTGTCGTGGCCCCGGCGCCGACTGTGCTGAAGTCCACGCCACTGTGGTCACGGAAAGCGGGGTCCTGCACACGCAAAAGCCAATTGAGGCGTTCCGCCCCTAAATCAGCACCGCTCCGGCCTTCTGCAATCAGCCCGTTTGCCCTGCTGCGCAGATCATCGGCGGCCAGCTTCGCATCAACATAACCCTTTCCACCATAGGTTGCGAGAGCTGCTGTGAGCACTGCAAGGACCAAGATGAGAAATTTGAAAACACGCCCCATGCGTGAACTATACGTCTGGGTCCGCTGGAACCGGAAGCGTAAAAGGGCTCGGGATCTACATTCGGCGGCGCGGCAAGCTCTGCCCGACTTGATCGCCTTAAAGTGCGGCGAGCGTTGTATGATCGGGTATCGGCAATCTGCCGATGATGTGGCGGGCGTGGCGGTTCGGAGGAACCACCGAGCCAACGACACACCTATTTTCAGGCGATGAATAAGATCAAAAAGATCTATCGCGAACTCCGAGTCTCGCGGAATGAACCGCCCCTGCTTTACCTGTTGCTCAACGGATATCCACCGAAGGCAAAGCGCAAAGAAGGAACGCAGGGGCTAAAAGCAGTTGTGATTGATCCGCTGAAGTCAAAGACTTGCTTCGATCTCATACATTCACCCTTGATTATGAACGGCGGAGGATGGTTCGCCACGATTGTCTATTGCCGTTCCTTCGATGGTATTTTTGAACGTATACAAAGCCCAGATTTGCTGCCCGACTGGAAATGACGCGGATGACCCGTAGAAAAATCAGAGTGTTCGCTCCGACCTATCGTATGCAAAGGTCATTTTATTGTGGGTGGAACAAAGAGGGGAGCGCATAAAATGCCCTCCCCTCGAATTTTCGCTGCTTTGCTAGTCGCTTAGCTTACGACTGCTGACCTTTGGTCCAGATCCACAGGGCGTTGTTCTCATGGTTGCCGGTGTCTTCACCGATCACAACCTGACCGTTGGCGCGGACCAGAATGTTGTCAGGGTTCGAGATCGAGTCGACGGGACAAGCGTTCGGCGCGTTGTCTTTGTTGTAGCCGTGACCTGCCACAACGGGGACCATCTTCGAGACGTTGAACGCCGCGTCCAGTTCCATCTCATAGACAACGCCGCACTTGTTTTCGGCAACGTTGATGTCGCCTTCACCGTCTGACATGGTTTTCGACACTTCGGACATCGCCACGTACATGTAGGGAACCGAACCGTCTTTGGCGCCGTCGTGGTTGATGTTCACACCTTCCATCTTGCGGAACTCGGCGGTGGCGCCTTTGGCGGCTGCCGCTTTGTTCGATTCAAGGAAGGCAACGCGGTTGTCGGCGGCAGTACCAGCGGCCCATTCGGCAACCTGCGCGTCGGTGATGTAGTTGCTCTCACCGGCTTTGTGATCTTCCAGCGTGATACCGTCGTATTCGGCGATCCAGCTTGCGATCTCGGCTTCCGATGCGTGGCCCAGTTCGATCCACTCCATATCAAAGGCAGTGGTGGCCGAATCTGCGCCTGCGTCCCCAAGCTGGGTCAGCTTTGCCGCGTAAAGGGTGCCCGAGGACAGATCACCAGCGGTGTCAGCCACGAACTTGTAGAAGGGCTGACCGGTGCCGTCCGAAGTGGTGTAGGCGGTCTTCTGGTCGGGCATGACGACCGAGTTCTCGTGGCTCATGCGGCCCATTGCGAAGCGCTTGACAGGGGCAGCAGTGCCTGCGGGATCGGTGATCTCGACGATGTAGCCGTAGTTGTAGGGGTTGGGGTATTCACCCAAGTATGCACCCAGCATCTGGGTGTCTTCGATGTCTTTGTACTCGGGGTTGTTCCACTCGGCGGTCTCGTCGAAATACAGCTCTTCCGACGACAGGGGGGTGCCCCAAGGCGATACGGTGCCAAAGCAGTTCACCCAAGTGCCGCCAACCTTCGAGAAATCCACCATCGAGATGTCGCCAACGGTCCAGCTGCCATCTTCCGCGCGGGTCAGAGCCGCACGCGACATACCACCGGGACGGTTTTCCCAGTTGGTGAACAGCAGGCCCGCGTTGTCGCCGGTGGGGACAAATCCGTTGAAGTCGGGATCGTTCGAGATCAGCAGATCTTCGCCCGCGATCGACTTGATGATGCCCGCAACGCCCTTGTCGCCTTCCTGCATCAGAACCTGATAGTCACCCAGCGAGGTCACAACAGTCGACTTGCCTTCGATTTCGGCAGGAACGTCCGATGCGCTGGCATCCCAGTTCACGTTCGAGACAACGCCGACGGTCGCTTTGTTGAAGGTGCCATTCAGCTCATCCGAGGGGTGCTGGACGTTGAAGAACAGGTCTGCGCCCTGCTCATAAAGACCGGTGATTTCACCATCAAGCGGGACGGTCGCAACGCGAGTCAGGCTCTCTGCATATGCTGCCGAGGTCATCGCGGTGGCTGCCAGAAGGACTGCAATCGTCTTTTTCATAGGTCGCTCCAATAATAACACAGACCCTATCCCGACTGGGAAGGGTTCTACCCGTCGGGCTATCAATGGGATGTGACCGTTCGTTACAACGTTCATGAAGCTTTTGTGACGGCCCCTAGTGGAAATCGCGGCTGGGGAACAATCGTTTTGCCTGTTCCCGCGGGTGGCGGGCACGGGGCGCAGGCGGGCCGGATTGCCAGCCTTGGGGCGGATCAGGGGCCTCAGGTTCCGAGAGGGTCGCAAGCCGCCACGACACATCCTCGACGTGCTGCGCGATCAGATGCACCACTTGGCCTTCACGCTGAAGATAACCGGTGATCTTGACCAGCCGCCCGCCGATGACCGCCCGCCGGAAC
>JAYZYX010000278.1:0-4717 GCA_036139795.1 Pseudomonadota bacterium
ATACGGCCCCGTCATCTACCCGCTGACCTTCATCGCGGAACTCTGCCCCGTCACAGGTTGCGCCGGTGAAGTCACTGCTGCTGCCCCTGCCGAGGTCGCAGAAGCCCCTGTTGAAGCGCCCGCCGAAGAGCAGACCGATGTGGTCGCCGCATTGGTCGAACCCGAACCCGCGCCGACCGCTCTGCGTCTGGCAGGCTCGAACACCATCGGCGCAGGTCTGGCCCCCGCCATGCTGCAAGGCTGGCTAGGTGCAAAGGGCATGGGTGCCCCCGCGTGGCAACTGGGCGAGCCGAACGAGCGCGCCGTTGCGCTGGACACCGCCCTTCCCGGTGGCCGTTCGGAAATCACGCTGGCCGCGCATGGCAGCTCGACCGGTTTCAAAGCTTTGCTGGCCGGTGACAGCGATATCGCCATGGCCTCACGCCCCATCAAACCGTCCGAGCAGGTGGCGATGGCCGACAAGGGCCTAGGCGATCCGCTGGCCGAAGGCGCGAATGGCGAGCATATCGTTGCGCTGGACGGCATCGCGATCATCGTCCACCCCGACAACCCCCTGCGCGAACTGACCATGGTTCAGGTCCAGCAGATCTTCTCGGGTCAGATCACCAACTGGGCGCAGATTGGCGGCCCGAATGCGCCGATCACCCTCTATGCCCGTGACGATGCCTCGGGGACTTTCGACACCTTCCAAAGCCTTGCGCTTGGGGACACCCAACTGGCCAGCGCCGCGCAGCGTTTTGAATCGAACGCAGACCTGTCGGACGCAGTGCGCGGCGATGTGAACGCCATTGGCTTTACCGGCCTTGGTTATGTTCGCAACAGCAAGCCGTTGGCCCTGCGGGTGTGTGACGCTGTGCACCAGCCCACGCCGTTTGCTGTGAAAACCGAAGAATACCCGCTGGCCCGTCGCCTGTTCATGTACACCGCGCCGAACAAGACCGACGCGGACACCGAGGACTTCCTGCAATACGCCAGCACCGACGGTCAGGCCATCGTTGCCAGCGAAGGCTTTGTGGACCTGAACCTTGACGTGCGTGCAGGTTGGGACGCGGTGGATGCGCTGGCGAATATCCAGTTCATGCCCTTCCAAGATGCAGCAACCCTGCGGAACTACATGCTGAACATTCGCGACAAGCAGCGCCTAAGTGCGACCTTCCACTTCGTGACCGGCAAATCCAATCTGGATGCCCGCTCTGAAAATGACCTTAATCGTCTGGTCGCATGGATGAAGCAGCCCGAGAATGCGAACCGCAAAATGCTGCTGGTCGGCTTTGCCGATAACACCGGCGGCTATGAAGCGAACCGCAACATCGCCCAAGCCCGTGCGCAGCAGGTTGCCGACCAGCTGAACCTGCTGGTTCCCGGCAACGCGGGCATTCAGGTGATCTCGGGCAGCGAAGAGGCGCCTGTCGCCTGTAACGATCCTAGCGGCTACGACAAGAACCGCCGCGTCGAAGTATGGGTGACCCAATGATCCGCACGCAAAACCCCCCCACAGCTGGCGCTTGGGCGCTGGCGGCGGCCCTCCTGATGAGCGCGGCCCCCATCGCCGCCCACAGTCAACAAACTGATCCGGCGGGGGCCGCCGGATCGAACGCTCTGGCCGCGCCTGCAAGCCCCGCTGCGCCTGCGGCGAACGGGACGGCAGCCAACGGCGATCTGGGGTTCAGCGACAATGCCGTCGCGCGGGGCACGGCTATCATGCCCGTAGGCGCGAATGCCGATGCCTCGCCGCGCAAACCGCTGGACCCAGCCGCCTGCGAAGCGCCCTTGTCCCACCGGTTCGACAAAACCGCAGAGGGCATCCAGCTGGTTTTCAGCCCCGTGTGCGACAAAGCCCGCGTGACGCTAAAGGCCGCCGATGGTGGCATGACCCGCCCGAATGCGCAGATCGTGGACAACGCCCTGCGCGTGGACATGCCTTGCGGGCGACAGTTCACCCACGCCAATGTGATCATCGGCTTCTCGCCCCTGAACATCCATCTGGAGCGGGTAGACAACCCCTGCGGCGCGGCGGACACCCGCGTTGCCTCGGTCGTGCCTCTGCGCCCCGATGTTCCCGAAGTCGCCGCCAGCGGCTGCGCGGCCAGCTTTGCGCCGCAAGTGGCAGGCGGCATCCTGACTGCGGGTTTCACCGGCTGCACCACTGGCGAAAAGCTGTCGCTGACCTACCAGAACACCGCGTTCTCGGCTCTGGCGGACGCCTCTGGCAACGCCTCGGTTCAGGTGCCCCTGATGGAGTCGGATGCCACGATCACCGCCCCCGACGGCACCGAACACAGCGTGCGTTGGCCGGAAGCTTCCAGCACCGTGCGCCTTGCACTGGTCTGGGAACAGCCTGTGGATATGGACCTGCACGTCCTGACCCCCGGTGCGCCTGCCTTCGACAGCATCCAGCCCGCCCACGCCAATGGCCGCACCCTTGGCCAAGAACGCGGCATGTCGGTTACCGACACCGGCGGCGAAGGCGTCAACTTTGAGGTCTTCGACAGCCCCCGCAACGGGGCGGCCACGGGTCTTGGGGCAGTCTATGTCTCGAACGTATCGCGCGGCGAAACCCCTAGCGGTGCCTTCTGCGGCGACGGACTACTGGCCGCATCGCGCTTTACAGTAATGATCGGCGGCGCGGAAAAGGCGCAGGCGCAGGCTTTTGCTCTGGGCGGCGCAAAGTGCGACACGCCCCTGAGCGTCAGCCAGTACTACCGCCGGATCGAGGATATCCGCCCGTTCTGGTAAGCGCCCAAACAATGTAAACTGCAAAGCCGCGCCTTTTTGGTGCGGCTTTTCCTTTTGGGAACAGTGCGATACGCTAAATCTATTGCGTTAGGGCTGCGGCGAACATCCGCGCCAGACAATCGCGGCGCTGCACATAATCCTCATAGCTGGTCGCCTCTTTCTTCTGACCGACCAATGCAGCCAGAATTGTACGGGCCATGACCTCGGGCGGGCAGCCGTCACAGCGCATCCGCCGATCCTCGACACCTGCGGAAATCCAACCGGCGATCACTTGAGTCATCCGGTCCGAGAACTCCTCGAACAGCGCGCTTCCGATGGCAAACCCTGCGTCCATTAACTCGGCCCCGTGGGGCGAGTCGAACACCTGCGCCATCACCGGCCCGTCTTTGGCCACAAAGGCCGCGTGCAACTGGTCATGGACCGAACCAGAGCCGGTCATCGCCGCCTTGATGCCCTCTGCCGCCGAGGACAGATAGCCCGAGACGATTGCCTGAAAGATCGCCTCTTTGTTCTTGTAATGCAGGTAAAGCGCCGAGCGCGACATCCCCGCCCCGTTCGCAATATCCTCCATCGAGGTACGCCGGTACCCATAGCTAGCAAAGGCCGCAATCGCAGCATCAAGGATTTGCATTTCGCGAATAGGTGGCGTGGGATCAGAGTGCTTCATGGACCTCAGATTGCACGGCCTCTCATTTCTGTCAATTGACACACTGACATTTTAGATACATTTTGTCACAAAGTTCATTCCAGCCCCATATTGCGCCAGAATCGAGAAACCAAGATGACAACCACCCTGATTGTGAATGGCACCCGCCACGAGATTGACCTGCCCCCTGACGTGCCTCTGCTTTGGGTGCTGCGGGATGAAATCGGCCTGACCGGCACCAAATTCGGCTGCGGCGTTGCGGCCTGCGGTGCGTGTACCGTGCATATCGATGGCATAGCGCAGCGCAGTTGTCAGGTGGCGCTGGGGGATGTGGATGGGCCTGTGACGACCATCGACACCTCTCGTCCCGAACCGGCGTTGGCAGCGCTGCAAGCCGCGTGGGTGGATCATCAAGTGGCCCAGTGTGGTTATTGCCAATCCGGCCAGATCATGCAGGCGGCGGACCTTCTGGCCACCACGCCCTACCCGACTGACGCCCAGATTGATGAAGCCATGCAGGGCAACCTTTGCCGCTGCGGTACCTATCCCCGCATCCGCGCCGCGATCCATGACGCGGCCACCAAACTGGGAGAAGCCTGATGGGTATCGGAAAAACCACCCGCCGCGCCTTTCTGATCGGCTCTGCTGCGATAGTGGGCGGCATCGCCATCGGGGGCTATGTGGTCAGCCGACCCGCGCCAAACCCGCTAGAGCCCACTGAGGGCGCGACCCTGAACCCCTTTGTGCTGATCGACCAGCGCGGCGTCACCATCATCACCCCCCGCGCCGAGATGGGCCAAGGCGTCCATTCCATGCTGGCCATGCTGGTCGCCGAAGAGATGGATCTGGACTGGCAGGACATCCGAATCGAACACGGCCCGCCCGCCAAGGCCTATTACAACAGCGCATTGCTCAAGAACGCCCTGCCGATCCACGCCTATGCGGCCTCGGACCTGCAAAACACCATCCGTGATGTGGTGGGCCATGCGGGCAAACTGCTGAACCTTCAAGTCACCGGCGGGTCGACCAGCACCGTGGATGCTTGGGACCGCTTCCGCATGGCTGGCGCAACTGCGCGTGAGGCGCTGAAAGAGGCGGCGGCCACGCAGCTTGGGGTCAGCGCATCGGACCTCAAAACCGAACACGGCGCGGTGATCGCGCCCGATGGCACCCGGCTGCCCTACGCTGATCTGGCGGTTGCTGCGGCAGAGGTCTCGCCCGCCAAGCCAGCGCTGCGCACCCCTGACCAGTGGCGCTTTATCGGCAAGTCGGTCCCGCGTCTGGACCAACCTGCCAAGGCCAATGGCTCGGCGCGGTTCGGGATCGATACCAAAC
>JAYZYX010000279.1:0-3117 GCA_036139795.1 Pseudomonadota bacterium
GGGGTATTGGGTCAGAACGGTCTCATAGCCGTTCGAGCGGGTCTGCGCGTTGTTGTCCGACGGTGCGCCGAACAGCTCGACGTATTTGCCCGCGTCGCCCACAGCTTCGACCCAGTGCATCGCACCCAGCGCCGCGCCTTGGGCGTTGTTCGATACCAGCTGCGCCTTGGCCAGACCGCTTTCGTTGATCTCAGCGTTCACAAGGAACACGGGGATACCTGCGTCGATGGCCTTTTTGACCGCGCCGATCGAGCCGTCCGCGTTTGCGGGGTCAAGGATGATCGCCGCCGACTTGTTGGTGATCGCGGTGTCGATCAGGGTGCTTTCGGTGTTGGTGTCGCCTTTGTGAGCGCTGACCTTGGCCTCATAGCCCAGTTCCTCGGCGGTGGCTTTGGCAACCTCGCCTTCGGTGAACCAGTAGGGGTTCGACGGATCGTTAACGATGATGGTCATCAGACCCTCGGCCCATGCGCCGCCGGCCATCAGAGGTGCGGTTGCCACTGCTGCGAGCAGGATCTGCTTACCTTTGGTGAACATAATAAAGTCTCTCCCTGAGATGTGGTTTGCTGTGGTGGTGCCGGACGTCCGGCGGATCTGGGTGGGGTGGGCTCCTCCTGTGCCCATGTGGTCCACCACCCGGAATTTCGGTTATTTGCGCGGTTTGGCTTTGTACTGGATGCTGTTCAGCAGCACCGCGAGGACGATCACCGCGCCGGTGAAAACGGTTTGCCAGTAGGCGCTGACCCCGATGATCACGAGGCCGTCGCTGAGAAAGCCGATCACGAAGGCCCCAAGCATGGTGCCGCGAATGGTGCCGCGTCCGCCTGTCAGGGCCGCGCCGCCGATGACGACAGCCGCGATGGCGGTCAGCTCATAGGTGGTGCCAGCGGTGGGACCGGCAGAGGTCAGCTGCGAGGACAGGACCAGACCTGCGATGGCCGCACAGGCGCCAGAAATCATGTAGACCGCGATCTGCACGCGCTTGACCGGAACGCCTGACAGTTCAGCGGCGCGTTCATTGCCGCCCGAGGCATATAGCCAGCGGCCAAAGGCGGTGCGGGCCAGCATCAGGCCAACGGCCACGGCCAGCACGGCCAGAATGATGACGCCGATGGGCACGCCGCCGATGCGGTTGAACCCGATCCAGTCAAAGCCCGTGTTGCCAAAGTCCGCCTTGCCCGCAAGGTTGTTGAAAGTCAGGCCATTGGTCATCAGCAAGGCGATGCCGCGGGCCACATACATGACGCCAAGGGTCGCCACGAAGGCAGGTACCTTGAAGAAGGCGATCAGCACGCCATTCACTGCACCCACCGCCGCGCCAAGGATCAGCGTCAGCACCACCACGGCCCAGACGGGCGGGTACAGGATGACGCCTGCGGCCTCGATCGTGACGCCTTGCATCAACCAGCCCGCGACCACGCCGCACAGGCCAAGGGTCGAGCCGACCGACAGGTCAATCCCGCCGTTCAGGATCACCAGCAGCATGCCGATGGCCAGAAAGCCGAAGATCGCCACGTGGCTGGACATGGTCAGGAAATTACTGACCGAGAAGTAGTAGGGCGACAGGATCGAAAAGATCACGATGATCGCGATCAGGGCGAAAAAGGCGCGGCCCTCTAGCAGAAGGCGGGCGATGTCAAAGCCGCCACGGCCTGCGCTGGAACGGGTTTTCGCGGTTGAGCTGATATCGGACATATCGGGGGCTCCGTTTGAAACTGGTTAGGCGGCCACGGACTCGCCCGAGGCGGCCATGATCTGTTCTTTGGTGGCGTCGGGGCCGAAAACAGCGCTGATCCTGCCCTTGTGCATCACGATGATGCGGTGGGCGATGGACAGGCATTCGCTGACTTCCGACGTTGAATAGAGGACGGCCAGACCGTTGCGGGCGCGCTCGGCCAGCAGGCGGAAGACCTCGGCCTTGGCGCCGATGTCGATGCCGCGGCTGGGTTCATCCAGCATGATCACCGTGGGGTGGGTGGCCAGCATCTTGCCGATGACCACCTTTTGCTGGTTCCCGCCCGAGAGCGATCCGATGGCCGCATCGCCGCCGTCGGTTTTCACGGTCACATCGCGGATCGTGTCGGTGATCAGCTGCCCTTCGTCTTTGCGCGAGGTAAACAGCCCCCGCGTAAACTGCCGGATGCTGGCCAGCGACAGGTTCTGCCCGACACTCATGGTTTGGACCAGGCCGTCGCGCTGACGGTCTTCAGGCACAAGGCAAAGCCCTGCCTCGATCCGCTGGGCCAGCGACAAGTGGCTGACCTCTTGCCCGTGCAGATGGATGGTGCCGCCCGCTTGGCGTAGTCTGCCTGCGACGGTCTCCATCATCTCGGTCCGGCCAGCGCCCATGAGGCCATAGATGCAGACGATCTCCCCCTGCTGGATGTCCAGCGACATGCCATCCACCACCGCATAGCCCGCTCCGCCTTCGTCCATGACCGTCAGGTCTTTGATCGACAGGGCAGGGGCACCGAAATCGTAGCCGGTGGGGGGCGATCCCAGATCAAAATTCTCGCCCACCATGTTGCGGACGATCCATTCCAGATCGATCTGGTCGCGGGGCGCATAGGCGGTCATCGTGCCGTCGCGCAGCACCACCGCATGGTGGGTGATGGTCAGCGCCTCTTCCAGATGGTGCGAGATATAGACGATCGACACGCCCCGTGCGGTCAGGTCGCGGATGACTTTGAACAGCACCTCAACCTCACTGGCTGACAGGGCCGAGGTCGGCTCGTCCATGATCAGGATGCGGCTGTTCACCGACAAAGCGCGGGCAATTTCCACGATCTGTTGCTGGCCGAGGCGCAGTTCCTCGACGGGGGTCAGGGGATCGATGTCCTCTTCCAACTCTTCCATCAGCAGGCGGGTCTGACGTTCTTCCTCGGCGTAGTCGATGCCGGTGGGCGTGCGGATTTCGCGGCCCATAAAGATGTTGTCCCGCACGTTCATATTCGGCGCGAGGCTCAGTTCCTGGTGGATGATCGACACACCAAGCCCCTGCGCGTGACTGCTGGAGGCAAAGCTGATCGGTGCGCCATCCAGAATGATCTGGCCACGGGTGGGTTGGATCACGCCCGAGAGGATCTTCATCAAGGTGGATTTGCCAGCGCCGTTCTC
>JAYZYX010000280.1:0-7569 GCA_036139795.1 Pseudomonadota bacterium
GGTCTAAGAGAGGGGCTAAACGATCTGCGCCTTACCGGCACCCGTATCCTGCCCGATGATTTCGCGACAATCCCGCAAGCGGTGGCCATCCCGCTGCACAACGCGGCCCTGTACGCAAAAGTCGAAAAGGCCATTCAGGCATTTCTGGCAAGGACCAAGACGTGACCCCCTCGCCGCGCGACCAAACATGCCAAAAGGTTTTAGGTTGAAGATTCCCAAGTGAATACGCTGCAAAATTGTACTATCGTGGAGGCACTTCAAAATCACGAGGAGGAGCGGGATTTTGTTGCAAGATGCCTTATTACGGAATGCGGCAGGTCACGCTGCCCGCCACGACGGCCCTACCCGTTCTGCGGATTGGGACGAAGTCGCGGCCTTTTGCCAATCGGTCTACATGCCCTATCGGGTCAGGCCTCTGGTCCGACAATCCCGCCCCGACGCAACGATGATCAGCGCCCGCGCCGGTCGTCTGACCATGACGCGGTTTTCCTACGGCACGGGCATTCACCTTGACCGCTTTGATCCCGAAGCCGGCAACATCCTTGTCCTCAATACCCTGCAAGGGGCCTTGGATCATCAGGTCGATGGCGGCTCGGTTGCGACAGGGGCCGGCGAAAGCTTTGTGGTCGATTGTTCGCGTACCGAATACTGGCTGGAAGGTGACCCCGATCACATGCAGTTAAACCTGACCATCCCGCATCAGGTGATGGCCGACACAGCAGAGCGCTGGTTCGGCTTCGTCCCCGATGACACTCTGTGGACGCGTCGCGTGAAGTTCGGGGGACCAAGGTCCGCATGGCTGCCGCTGCTTGACTACGCGGCAAAGGCGCTGGTGAATTCGGGCAAGGGTAACGCCGATGCCGCCATGGCCCGCCACATCGAAGAGTTGCTCTGTGTCGAGTTGCTGCGGAACTGGGCAGGCGCGGCGGGGATCTCGCTTGAGACAGGCGCACGCTGCGCCGCACCCGGATACGTGCGCCGCGCCGAAGAAATCATGACCGCCGAGGCAAAAGAAGCACCGTCAATCGGTGATGTGGCCCAACGCGTCGGCGTCACCGCGCGGACCCTATCAGGCGGCTTCAAGTCCTTCCGAGGCACAACACCGCGCGGGTTTCTGGCCGCACGACGGCTAGAGGGGTTCCGCGCCGACCTTGAAACCCTTGCGCCAGAGCTGACAGTGACCACGATCGCCTCGTCTTGGGGCTTTAGCAACTTCGGTGCTTTGGCAGGTCGCTACCGTGAACGGTTCGGCGAGACCCCTTCGCAGACACGGTCCCGCGCCGCGCGGGGATAAATCGGCTTCCGTTTCCGGACAGTGCCTACCGATCAGTGACAGCGACTCGTCACTGGCATGGGCATCATTGAATCCACCATTTATGGGAGGAAACAATGAAGGACATTCAAACAGATGATCTTGCCGCCGCGCTGAACAGCGTCTTGCGGGGGGTTACGGAAGGACCGGCACGGGTGCCGGGGGTCGTGGCGATGGTCTCGGACCGCCAGCGTGACATCTAAAGCGGCGCAGCAGGAGAGCGCCGCCTGGGCAAAGAGGCGATGACCGAAGACACCGTCTTCGCCATCTTCTCGACCACGAAGGCCATTGCCGGAACGACAGCGCTGCAATGCGTCGAGGAAGGCTTGCTGGATCTTGATGCGCCCGCCAAGGAATACGCCCCCGCCATCGGAGAATTGCAGGTCATCGAAGGGTTTGACGCAAACGGCCAGCCCCGCCTGCGCGCGCCCAAATCCGACGTCACCACGCGGCAGCTTCTGCTTCACACAGGGGGCTTCGGCTATGACTTCTTCAACGAGGTTTACAAGCGCATGGCCGAAGACCACGGCCAGCCCTCAGTGGTTACTGGCACCCGCGCCGCCATCGAAACCCCGCTGCTCTTTGATCCGGGCGAAAAGTGGGAATACGGCACCAATATCGATTGGGTCGGTCAGGTGGTCGAGGGCATTCGCGGTAAGCGACTGGGAGAGGTGATGAAAGAGCGCGTCTTCACCCAGCTTGGCATGACCGACATTGCCTTCACCCGAACAGACGCGATGAAGGCGCGGTCGGCAACGATCCATGCCCGCGGTGCGGATATGTCCCTGACGCCGATGGATGACTTTGCCCTGCCGGACAATCCCGAAGTGGAAATGGGCGGACACGGGCTTTATGGAACGGTCCCCGAGTATATGAAGTTCATCCGCATGTGGCTGAATGACGGGGACGGCCCGAACGGGCGGGTGCTGAAACCCGAAACCGTCGAGTGGGCAGTAAAAGGTGGCCTGACCCCGCCGCAAAAGGTCACCATGTTGCCCGGGGTAATCCCATCTTTGTCGAACGACGCCGAGTTCTTTCCCGGCTTGGGCAAGGACTGGTCCTATACCTTCATGGTCAACACCGAAGAGGCCCCCACAGGCCGCCCCGCAGGGGCCATCGGATGGGCCGGACTGGCGAACTGTTTCTACTGGATCGACCGCGCGGCAGGTGTGGGCGGCTATTGGGCGACACAAATTCTGCCCTTTGGCGATCCGACGTCCTTCGTCGGGTATCTCGATTTCGAGACGGCGGTTTATCAGGCGCTGCGCGATTGACAAAACCAACGGGGGCGCCTCATGTGCCCCCGTTTTTCGTTCCGCATGACTTTGGGAGGAGGATGCGTGATGAGAAATTTCATCGATTTCAAGGAACTGCCGGACTGGGTGCCCGGACGCGTGCTGCTGGCCAGCGACGGCTTGGACTGGAAGAACGTCGCACTGCGGTCCTATCACTACAAGGCACAGGATGTGATCGTGCCGGGCATGAAGGACTTCATGCTGGTCGGATACCGCGCAGGGGTAACGCCCATGCAGCGCCGTTTTGACGGGCGCTGGAGCAAGGAGACACTTGGACCGGGGTCGGCATCCCTTTTGACCCGCGCGCAGCAGGTCTCGTGGAACTGGATGGAACCGATCGAGGTCACCCACGTCTACCTGTCTGGCGCGCTGGTGGCCGAGGTCGCAAGCGAGGCGCTGGATTGCGCCGTGTCAGAGGTGGCATTGGCGGACGTGTTGCGCACCGATGATCCGGTCATGACGCAAGCGATGGACCTGATCGCAAGCGAGGCGCGGGGCCAAGGCTTGGGCGGAGCGCTGTATGTGGACAGCGTTGCGCGGGGGCTGATCATCCACCTGCTGCGGCGTTATGCAGAGATACGCGCCCCACAATCCCGCAGCGAAGGCGCGCTAAGTACCGCTCAGAGGCGGATCATCACGGAATACATCGACACCAATCTGGCCCGCTCGATGGATCTGAAATGTATGGCGGATGTGTTGGGGCTGACGCCCTGCCTGTTCGCGCGCCAATTCCGGCGCAGCTTTGGCATGCCGCCCTATGCCTATGTGACGGCGCAAAGACTAGAGCGGGCGCGGCATCTGCTTGCCATCACGGCCGAGCCGATCAAGGGGATCGCGCTGGACTGCGGCTTTTCAGACCAAGCCCATCTGACCCGCATGTTCCGCGCCGCCTTTGCCCAGACCCCCGCCGTCTTTCGACGGCAGGCGCAGTAAGTTTTGCGCCCCTTTGGTGGTCCTCAAGGCAGGTCGGGTGTACCCACCTTGAGGACCAAGGGCGCAGACTTACTCTGCCGGTTCCGCCATCTGCGACGCACCGGTCATGGCAAAGCCTTCATAGCCTTTATCCGCGATCTCCTGACACTTGGCGCGGTAGGTGCCGACGCCGCCCGTATAGGACAGCACGCGCCGAGGTTTTCCGGGCACGTTCGATCCGGTGTACCAGCTGTTGGTCTTGGCGATCAGCGTGGCATTGGCGGTCTCGTCGTGGTGCTTCACCCAAGCATCTTCGGCCTCGGCAGTGGGTTCGCAAACGCTTGCACCCTTCTCGCGCATAACGCGGATGCAATCCGTGATCCACTCGGTCTGCTGTTGCAGGCAGGTGGTCATATTGCAAAGCGCCGCCGATGGTGCCAACGGCGCACCCGTCATGAAAAGGTTCGGAAACCCGTGTTTCTGAAGGCCCAACGTGGTGCGGATGTCCTTGTCCCATTCGCCTTTCAAGGTCATGCCGTCGCGCCCCTTGATATCGATCCGCGCCAGCGCGCCGGAACCAGCATCAAAGCCCACGGCCATGATGATCACGTCCAGCGGATAGACTGTGCCATCCTCTAGCTTCACACCTTCCGGCACGATCTCTGCGATGGGGTTCTGCCTGACCGACACGGCCTCGACGTTGTCCTGAAGATAGACCTCAAGGTAGTTGGTCTCTAGAGGCACGCGGTGGGTGCCAAAGCCATAGTCGCCTTTCTGCGGCACAAGAATGTCGATCAGTTCGCGATCCTTCAGCCGCGCCTCCATCTTTTCGCGCACGAACTGGCTGATCTCTTCCGAGACCGCCTCATCGAAGAACATCTCAGCGAAACTTGCCAGCCACAGCTTCAGCGACCCGTCGGCGTAGACCTCTTCGAGGACTTGGCGACGCTGTTCCGGCGAACAGTCTGCCCAAGTATGTTCAAAGTCATATTCAAATCCGGTGAAAGTCTTGGGCAGGTTGGTGGTCAACTCATCCCAGCGGGCTTTATAAGCAGCGGCCTCGGTCGGGCCGTATTTCGGGTTCTTCATCGGCAACACGTACTGCGGGGTCCGCACAAATACGGTCATTGAGGCAACGATCGGCGCGATGGTCTGGATCACCTGAATACCGGTGGCCCCGATGCCGATCACCCCCACACGCTTGCCTTCCAGATCAAGCCCGCCCTTGGGGTAACGTCCGGTGTGGACGATCTGCCCCTTAAAGCTTTGCTGTCCCTTGAAGCGATCCGTCAACGGCGCGGACAGCATGCCCGTGCAGCCGATCAGGAACTGGGTGTCATAGGTGTCGCCACTGTCGGTCTCGACCGTCCAGCGGCCTTTGTCTTCATCAAAAACCGCTTTCGTCACTCTGGATGAAAAGGTGATGTCCTTTCGCAAGTCCAACCTATCGGCCACATAGTGCATCCAGCGTTCGATCTCGGGTTGGGATGGAAACCGCTCGGACCATGTCCAATCCTTGTAGAGCTGCTCATCGAAGAGGTACTGGTAGATGTAGCTCTCGCTGTCGAATTTTGCGCCCGGATAGCGGTTCCAGTACCATGTCCCACCCACATCCGCGCCTGCCTCGACGCCATGCACGGTCATCCCCATCTCGCGCAGTTGGTGCAACTGGTAGAGGCCCGCCACCCCCGCACCGATTACAAGGGCATCAATTCTCTGGATCATATCTCTCTCCCTTTGGATTTCATCCGCAACCGGAACGCGATCTCCTCATCGCGGGACCGGTGCTGAGATACGAGGCTAGAGAGACGCAGGTCTGGCGTATTGAATGATCCGGATCGTCGTTTTGAACAAAACATTCAGCGCGAAGAAACCTTCAAAGGCAGGGCCGCTCGCATCTAAAGCGACCCTTCGCTGTAATTGATCTGAAGGACCGCGATACGCCTTCAGTCACCATCCTTGGCTTTCGCCAATTCATGCGCGACCAGTGCATTGGCGTGGCCATGCCCGAGACCATGCTCAGCCTTCAAGATTGCCACAATCTCCATGTGCTTCTTGCCGGCATGCTGTCTGATGATGGTCTTCCAGTGTTCGATAGATTGGCCGTATTTCTTCTCGATCGACGGAAAGTAAGAAGCCGGTCCCTTGATCGTCTTTTCCATGTTCACCTCGGAGGCTGTGTGGAGCGCCTTCTTCTTCAGCTGGCCTTCGCTACATAGGCCTAGGCGTGCATCGTTGGCGAAAGAGTTACACGATAGGCCCGAACAAGAAAGCCTGTGAAACCCCAGTCATAGCCACGACTGTTCCGTTTCCCTTGGAACGGCCCGTTGCCGTTCGATGAGCAGAGATATCTGGCGACATGATGTGAGTTATTGCTATGAAACAGTATGGCGACAGCTACCTTGTGCTTCGCCTGCCCCTGCCATTCGAATGCGCGACGTTTGGCAAACCGGCAGAGCCGCTGTTCAGTCTGCTGGTCGATATCGACCGGACCGAGCTGGCAAGCATGGTGTCAACCGTCAAAGACATCTAGTCTGACGCAAGTCAGCCACATGATCGCTTTTGAAAACGCGCGGATCAGTGATGCTGCAGCACGGGTGGGATACGAAAGCGTTTCCCAATTCAGCCGTGAATACAAACGCCTGTTCCGCGAAGTGCCAACGCACGCACGCGCCAACGCTCGGACCAACCCCGCAGCCTATTCCGACCCGATGCGGTTCTAGACTGCCAAACGCAACACAACGGAGAAAGACATGAGCCAGGACATGAAGGTGATCGAAGCCACTCGGTTCGCCCTTGACGGATTGCAAGAGGCGCGCCGCCCGATCCCGACCGCAGGACCGGGCGAAATCCTGATCAAGGTCAAGGCAGCCAGCCTGAATTACCGTGATCTTGCCGTGCTGTCGGGCACATATCTGCCGGATTTACCGCTGCCTTATATCCCCGTGTCCGACTGCGCGGGCGATGTCGTTGCCGTGGGGGATGGCGTGACCCGCTTTGCTGCCGGTGACCGCGTGATCCCCTGCTACATTCAGGGGTGGCAGGATGGAGAGCTGACCCAGACACAACGCAAAAAGCAAACGCTGGGGGCACCGCTGGATGGCGTCTTGCAGGAATACATCGTTGTTCCTGCCGAAAACGCGGTCCCGACGCCTGCCCTTTTGACGGATGAAGAGGCCGCGACCCTGCCCATCGCGGCATTGACCGCGTGGCACTGCCTTCAGTCCGGCAGTATCGCGGCTGGCAAGAGTGTTTTGGTACAGGGCACTGGCGGCGTCGCACTGTTTGCGTTGCAATTCGCCAAGGCGCTTGGTGCGACGGTCGTGGCGCTGACGTCCTCAGCGGAAAAGGCGAACTTCCTGACACGGCTGGGGGCGGACCACGTGATCAACTATCGGGACGTGCCAGAATGGGCCGGAGCGGTGCGCGATGTGACAGGCGGCAAAGGCATCGACATCATCGTCGAGACAACGGGCACATCGATGCCGCAGTCACTGAACGCCTGCGCCTTCGGGGGCTTTATCGGTGTGATCGGCTTTGTCGGCGGGTATGAGACCAGCCTTGATATCCGTCAGCTGATCGGCCCCAAAATCCGCATGGAAGGTATTGTCGTCGGGTCGCGCTCCATGATGGAGGACATGATCCGAACCATCGAGCAGCACGCACTGCGCCCCGTAATTGCGGGCAGCTTTGATTGGCTGGCGATTGGCGATGCCTTCAGCGCACTCAAAGCCGGGACCAAACCGGGCAAGATCGTTCTGCGGATGGCCTGAAGATCTGCAAAGGGCCGATGTTGTTGAAAAAGACTGTCGAAATTGCCGATTTTGAAGCCCTGTTTCGACGAGCAACACCTTTGCGTTCGGGCTGCGGCCCGTTCCTCCGCCTCAAGGCGATAAGATGGCCGCTCAGCCCATGCTGTGGCCTCCTGTTTGATGCTTCGCGGGCGTAGCTTCGCAAGTTTTCGTAGGTTTTGTGCAATGGCGGCGAGCAGGAATTCGTCCTTGGCGCCGTTTGGTCCGCGTAGCCGCAACCTTGTCAGACCAAGAATGC
>JAYZYX010000281.1:0-10271 GCA_036139795.1 Pseudomonadota bacterium
GGTCTCGGAAAAGCTGAAACGCCATGACAAGCTAAAGACCCTTGTGCGGATCGGGCCGGATTTCGAAGGATATACCGCTGGCGCGGTCTGGGATGATGCGCGCCTGGGGCTAGGGCATCTGACGACCTTCACGAAAGTGGCGCTGGTCACGGACATCGACTGGCTGCGCCACAGCACCAAATTCTTTGGTCACCTGACGCCCGCACAGGTCATGGTCTTTGACATGGACGACATGCCCGACGCCGAGGCCTGGATCCGAACGTAACGGTGATTTGCGCTGGCGTCCTGCATGAAAATATTCCTATAGTCGCATGTATTCTTGGAGGGGTCTGACGATGGGATATCTACGCGCGGGACGTTTTGCGGCTGTGCTGGGACTTGGGCTGTTCACAGCCACCGGCGCTGTGGCGCAGATGCACGGCAATGGGCACGGTCATGGCATGATGCATGGGCACGGCGGCCAGCACGATGAGACGAACATGCCCGGCCTGCGCGGTGAAAACGCGACCGAGGCTGAAAGCGCCGAACTGGCGGTGATGTTCAACAACTTCCAGACCCTTTCCCGTGAGGTCGAGAACCTGCCCAACGGCATCCGCACCGTCACCCGCTCTAGCGATCCTGCGGTGATGGAGGCGCTGGTCAGCCATGTGGTCGGCATGATCGGACGGGTCGAGGCCAAAGATGACCCCAAAATCTTTATCCAGAGCCCGACGCTGGATATCTTCTTTGACCGCTCCGAAAAGATCGACAGCACCATCGACGTGACCGACGAAGGCATCGTGGTCACGCAGACCTCGGACGATCCAGAACTGGTCGAGGCGATGCATGTCCACGCCGCCGAAGTCTCGGCCATGGCCGAGCGCGGCATGCAGGCGGTCCATGAAATGATGATGTCCCGCTAACCACGTCCCTACCTGCCAGCACAGGCGTTCGCGCCTTCGCGTCACTTCCATTGCCACTCGATCCCACAGGGGTCGATGCCCATTGGCCTGCGCTGCACCGGTTGCAGGACGGCCCCACACCGATCAAGGCGGCGGAGTAAACCACGGGGAAAAACGCCCAAGCCATTGTGATCTGAGGAAAAATAAAGGCGACGCACTAGGGAGGAGGAGAAGTGCGTCGCCTGAATATCAAAGATGCCGGTCAGGGAGGAGGAGGACCGCATCTCTAGGGGGGTATATGGCGCGTGAAGCTTGCGCTAACAACTGACGATGCCGCAAAGCCGCTATGCGTCTGCCGAAAGGCTACAGTTGCTGTCGGGTTCAGGGTTAGCGGGGCGCAAGTCGGCACCGGCCCCTATTATCCATGAAGTACGGGGTTGCGCAGATCATAGCCGATATTGATCAGGTTATCGAACAGGTCAGAGGTCTTCATCGGGCGGCCATGCAAAAAGCCCTGCTGCTCTACCGCGTTCATGTGATGGATCATCCGCCCTTGCGCGGGGGTTTCGATCCCCTCGGCGATGGTCTTGATCCCCAGTTTCCCCGCCATGATTGCGGTCGAGCGGACAACTTCCAGCGTCTTATTGTCCGACACGACGCGCTGGACCAGCGATTTGTCCAGCTTGATGATATCGATGGGCAACTCGGCCAGTCGGTTCAGGTTGCTGGCCTGAACCCCGAAATCATCCAGAGCAATCAAGATCCCGTCTTGCCGCAAATCTTGCAGGTTGCGGATGACACTGCCCATATCCACGCGTTCGGTCAGGGCCTTTTCGGACAGTTCGACCACGAAAACCCGGCCGGGAACATCGCGAATACTGCTGAACTGGTCGATCAGCATCCGACTTGCCCCCGCAGTGCTAAGTTCCTCAACATGATGGTTAAAGCTGATGTATCGGTCGTCAAAGTAGGACAGATCGTGCACCGTCCGCACCCGCAGATCCTGAATGAGTTCGCGGAACTCGGGGTTTTTGACGGCCTCATAGAGCCGCGAAGAGAATGTACTGGGCGAGATCGTCGTGCCGTCGGCGCGTTCCCAGCGGATCAGCGCCTCGAAACCGCTGATGTTGTTGCGCTTTGTGTTCATGATGGGCTGGACAGCGTAATACATCTCGTTGTTGACAAGCGCGTCATGGATATCCCGTTCGGTGACGAAACGGCCTTCTTCCTCGCTTTTTGTGATGTAGGCTGGGGTGGCTAAAGTCACCTTGTTGCGACCGGACTTCTTGGAATCCACCAAGGCAACATCGGCTTGGGCCAAGGCATCCGACAGGCTTTGATCCACCTTGAAAATAGCCACACCGATACTGGCCGAGCGGGACAGGCTGCCATCTTCGGTTTCAAGCTGCACGCCCGCGATGGACTCTCTTATCTTTTCCGCATAGGTGCTGATTTCGTTCCAGTCGCTCATCGGACGGATGATCACGAATTCCTCGCCTCCCAACCGTCCTGCGACGCCGTGGTCGTCCACCAGATCGGACAGCACCCTGCCGCAAGAGGCCAGCAACCGATCGCCGACATCGTGGCCATAGCCGTCATTCACCGATTTGAACTGGTCCAGATCGATCAGAAACAAAGCCTCATCGACGTTCCCGCGCGTCTCGCAGTAATGGTTGATGCCGCGGCGGGACAGAACGCCGGTCAGATCATCCACCATCAGCTTCTTTTCCAGCCCCGCGCGGGTCTTTTCGATCACCGTTACATCCACATAATTCAGAACGACAAACCGTTCGTTCTTGTCGGCCGTGATGGTCACCAGACTGAATTCAACCTGATAGCGCCGCCCGTTCTGGTGGTCCTGCTTGGGCAGAGCCAAACTTTGGGCGCCCGCTTCCAATGCATGAAGGAAGTTTTTCAGGTTCAACTTGGCAACGCTGACGTAGTCGGGCCGGAAAACCTTTTCCAAACATTTGCCTTGCAGCGTTTCAGCCTTGTCCGAAGTCAGAACCGCCCCGTCCAGCCCCATGTAGGCACTGTTCAGATAGGCCAGCGTGATCTTTGGGCCCAAACGCCAGACCGCTGCGGGAACCGACTGACTGTCAAACAGCGCGCTCAACTCGGCTTGCCGCTTGCGCATCAGCTCCTCGGTCCGGACAGTCTCTGTGATATCGTTCCACGATGACAGCCACAGCACCTCATCCTCGGCCTGAATGCAGCCGACCGAGAATATAAAATGCCGTGTCTCGCCATTCGGGCACGTGATGCTGGCTTTATGGTTGCCCACCGCCTTCAAAACCGGAACCGAGTCATCTGGCTGGTCCACGATGACCTCGAACCTCTCGGGGTCGGCATCGCTGACACGGGATTTGCTGCCCACGCGCAGCTCTAACCCCAGAAAATCGAACAGCTCTGTGGCGGGCTGGTTGAATTCCAGCACCCGAAGATCGGCGTCGCGGATGATGACGCCTGCATTGGTATGCTCCAGATAAGCGCGGGACAGGTGACGGGAGTGTCGCAACTGCTGGTTCACGCGAGCCAGATCGTCATTCACAGCCGACATCTGCCAGCGTTGCTGATTGATCGTGGTCCGCGTCCATTCGGCCAACAGCACCATGTTGCCGTAGCCAATCAAATATAGCGCCAGAGGCAGCGACTGAATGTCCGGAGATTGCAAAGGGGACGCCGCCAGCAGGACAAAACCCACCACTGCCATCGCGCGGGCTTTGGACCGCCTCAGGCACCCATAGCCAAAGGACATCCCCATGACCTGCGCCAGCCCCGCCATCAGGCCCCAATCCTTGAACGCGAAGTACACCAGCACAAGCGCGCCGAACAATGACGTCTCCAACAGCAGTTGCCGCGCTGATCCGAACAATTGGGGGACCGAGAACAAAAGGCTGAAGAAGCTGGCCAGAACCAGCCCGAAGGTTTGCGGCGTCAATCCGTTCGTCTGAACATCAATCACAACGCAAACAAGAGGCACTGCCGTGAAATACAGCAGGAAAAGCCGTCTGATCCCGACAAGGTTCTGAGCAAGCGTCACGGGTTGCGGCAAGGGTGCTCTCTTCTGCGTCAGCAGGTTTCCCACCCGCCACTGGGCCCCGAATGTTTGTCAGAGCCTATTGAAAGGGAAACAGATCGCACTTGAAACGCACATGGGCCGCGCGTCATCGACGCAAGGCCCGAAAGCAGGGTCAGATCTTGCGGAACGCCACCGAGATGGTTTTCTTGCCGCTTTGTTTATCCGCCGAAACCGTAGCCTGACAGCTTTCGTCCCCGCTGCCAAGCTGCAGCGTGGTTGTCTCGCCGCCCCACTGTTTGGGGCCGAACAGCATGTTTGTCAGCTCGCCCACGTCGACGTTCCAACGCAATTCGCTGAACTTCAGCCCGTCCAACGAGCCTGACTTGTTCGAGATCGCAATGCCGCTGCTCTGGCCGAACATCAGCTCTCCGTCTTCGGACATCACCAGAACATCCCCATGAACCACCGCCCGCAAAGCGGTCAGGGTTTGCTGCGCCGTATTGAGGATCGCGGATTTGGCCAGCACCTCATCATTCACGGTCAGCAGTTCTTCGTTGGTGGACTGCAATTCTTCGTTGGTGGTCTGAAGCTCTTCGTTCGAGCTCTGCAACTCTTCGTTGGAACTTTGCAGCTCTTCGTTAGCCAGTTGCAGTGCCTCGTTGGCCTGCTCCAACTCTTGCACCGCGTTGTGCAGAGCCTCTTTCAGATAGATGATCTCATGGTGGGCATCGGTCAGGCCGGTGGCACTGTCATCCGCGTGACCTTCGATAAAGACGATGGCCACTGTGATCCCCAGATTGTTCCGCGGAACCGAGAACGCCTGCGTGTAGAACCGGCGCACTTCGCCTGTTTCCGCGTCCGGCATCTCGATCGGGACGATGTTCATACGCAGATGCTGCTTGGAGACCGAAGACACGCTGGCCTTCATGGCATCGGCGATCTCGGGCTCGAAGAAATCCTCGATCGTGCCGCCAACCAAGCCGGTGCGCAGCTGGAAGATGTGCCGCAGCTTTTCCGAGATATAGGCAAGCCGGCGACGGTCCGTGACCCCGATGAACGATTTCTGGAACAACACGTTCAGCATGTTCAGCGTCGGGTCCGACAGGCTGGTCACAGCCTTGGAAGGCTGTTTGCGTACAGCGGTTGTCGTCGTGTTGTTGCCGAAATTCGGGATCGTCATAGAAAGGCCGGAATAGTAATTCGCACTCATGGAACGGGAAAAGACCTTTCCCCTCAGATCAAGGGTGTCAAAGCCGTTCTCATCCCCCAGGGCCTCGGCCTGTCCCAGGAACAACAGCCCGCCGCGGTTCAGCGAATAGCGGAAGATGCGGCTGAAGGTTTCCTGACTGGTGGCATTGTAATAGATCAGCAGGTTCCGACACGAAATCAGGTCAATCCGCGAGAACGGAGCATCCGTACCAAGCCCGTGCTTGGAGAAGGTCACCATATCCCGAATGATGTCTTTCACATGATAGATGCCGTCGCGATAGGTGAAATACCGGTTCACAGTCTGCGACGGAATCCCCGAGATTTCGCGCACGTCGTATTCGGCTTTGCGGGCCTCGGCCAAGGCTTTTTCATCCAGATCGGTGCCAAAGATTTGCACACCGATTTTAAAGTTGTTCGCCTCGATCAGGTCACTGGCCAGTATCGCCAGACTATACGCCTCTTGCCCAGAGCTACAGCCCACACACCAGATGCGGAACGTGCTGCCCGGATCCATCTGCTGAAGATAGACCAGCATATGTTTGCGCAGGACATCAAAGGCTTGGTAGTCGCGAAAGAACTCGGTCACGGGGACCAGCAGTTCTTGTTGTAGCACATGGGCCTCGGTTTCGTTCAGGCCAAGGAATTCGTAGTATTCCTCAAATTTCTTGACGCCCAAGGCGGACATGCGGCGTTTGACCCGCCGCTCCATCGTCGAGCGTTTGTAGTCCGAAAAATCGATGCCCGTTTCCTGCAGAACGATATCGGTGATGGACCGCAAAATCTGGGTGTCTTTGAAATCGCGCCCTGAGCTGGTCTCTTTCAGGGCCATCACATCGCCACCGTTCAGCAATTCGCCAAAGCGGTCGGCGGTCACGACCAGATCGTATTGGTTCTTGTGGATCGCCGCAAAGGGCATGCCGTTGTAACGTGCGCTTTCGGGGTCCTGAACCACCACCGTGACGCCCGCCTTGCGCAATTCGCCCAGATATTCGGACCCATCCGAGCCGGTCCCCGAAAACACCGCCGCCACATATTGCGGCGCGTCCGGATGGTTTGTCGCCTCATTGGTGATCGAGTGGAACAGGCGGTTGATGCTGGGTTTCGGGCCGACTTTCTCGCTGGGTTTGATCAGCCGGATAATGCCGTTCTCAAGGATCACGTCAGAGTCCGGCGGCGTGATATAGATAGTGCCGCGCTCGGGCTCGATATCCTGTTCCAGCGTATGCACCGACAACGACGTCTGACGAGAGATCAGCTGGGTCAGCACCGAACTGTTATGAGGGGCAAGGTGTTGCGCCACGACCACCGAGATCGGGGCATTCGACGTCAATGCTGCAACAAATTCGGACAGGGCCTCAAGCCCGCCGGCTGAAGCCCCGATGGCCACGATAATCTCAGGCTTTTGCATAACGATCCCATCCTGGGCCGCGCCTTAAACCATCGCGCAGCAAAATCTTTCTCTCGAACCACATCAACACTACAAAGCCAATTTTGCACATTTCACAACATTTGTACCAGCCTGTTTGTCCTAAAAAATCATAGATCAGCTTTGCAAAAATTGGCTGGCCTTTCACTCTTGCAAGATCGCATTACCCGTTTTCTCAAGTTCGGCCTGAAGATGCGACAGCAGGGCTTTCATGTCCTTGCCCTTGCCAAAAACCGGAACCTCGGGATGGCCTTTGGCCAGTTCCGGCGTGCGGGTGAACAGCATGACCGGCAGGCTTGCCGTGATCGTTTGCGCAGCCGCCAGCACATCGTAACCGCTCATGTCATCTCTCAGATCCAGATCCGAGATCACCGCCCGCAGCGCTGTCCCCCGTATCACCGTCAGCGCCTCTTGCGGCGTCAGAGCGATCAGGGTCGGATAACCAAGGGCCTGCAATTCGCGCGTCATCAGCCAAGCCGAGGTATGGCTGTCATCCACCACCAGAATTGGCGCAGCACTTTCACCCGTTTCCTCGGCATCATGTTCGGGGTCAGCCAGTGCGGCGGGCAGTTCCAGCACAACTCTGGCGCCACCTTCGGGGCGGTTCGACAGGTCCATATAGCCGCCCATATCCGCCGCGACCGAGCGGGCAATCGAGAGGCCCAGACCATAGCCCTCGCCCTTGATGCGGCCCGGCTGCGCCCCTGCCAGAATGGCATCGGGAAAGCCCGGACCGTTATCAACCAGACAAATCCTCCAGCCCTGATGGCCGATGACAGTCTCACCGGGAACAACGGAGACACGGATTTCGCCTTGCACCTCCGGCAATCTGGACAGGGCATTTCGGGCGTTCACCACCAGATTGATCAGGGCTGCCAGCAACGCATCGGGGTTTCCGCTAAGATAGGCGGTCTCGGGGGCCGGTTCGATCACAATCGCTGTGTCCCCCAGTGTCAGACCGCCCGACAAGCTGCGCAGCGTGCCAAAGACCTCTGACAAGGAATAGGTGCGCATCTGCTCCTGACCGGCGGTGGCAAAGTCCAAAAGGCGCTTGGTCAGCTGATCACTGGCCGAAAGCGCCGCATTGGCGTTCTCGATCAGCCCCTGCGCATCGTCCGACCCGCCCCGCTTTGCCAATGTCTTGAGAGTAAAGCGCAATGTGGCGTTGATATTCCGCACATCATGAACGATGCCCCGCGCCATCTGCCCCAGAACCAGCACGTTCCGGTTCTGCTCTTTCAGGGTATCGGCCACCACTTTTTCAGTGACGTCCGACACCTCGATCACACCTTTGCGGTCCCCCAGATCATCGGAACGGGGCATCCCGAGAATACGCAGATAGCGCTGGGACCCGTCCGGCAGGGTGTAAAGCCCCACCTCATTGTCCACCGGCGTGCCCAGAAAGGCCCGAAACAAAGGGTCTTCGGACCGCACTGACGGAAAGCTGTGCATCAACCGAGTGATCAGCGGCTCTGACCCCGGCTCAAGAATATCACCGAAAAGCTTGCGGGCATTCTTGTTCGACGCCTCGATCTCGCCCTGTGTGTCCAGACGCAGGATGGCGGCGTTCATGCCCTCGACCATCTCGGCGGACAGGCGGATCGCTTCGGTATTGGCACGGTTGCGCTGGACGATTAGCAAGGCGTAGGCATAAAGCCCCACCGCCGTCAGGATGATCCCGAACAGCAGCAATCCGCTTAGGCCGTAAAGCCGCGCCTTGCGCAGGTTCAGTTCGGCAGCCAGCTGGATCGTGGCCACCTGATTTTGGTGAACGATGTCCAACAACGCCTCAATCGCGTTTTCATCACTGACCCGCACCAGCGGGTCGATCTCAAGCGGATCAGTCAGCGGTGTCTGCGACAGAAATTCCGCCTTTTCCTCATATTCCTGAACGGTCGAAAGCAGCGCCCCGATCTGTTCATCCATATCGGGATAATAGGTCAAAAGCTGCTGGCTGCTGCGATGGATCGCAAGGGTGTCTTGCCGGAAAGCCTCTAGGTAGCGCTGCTTTTCCGCAGGGCGCAGAACGGCGTTCTTGAAGTTATGGATGAACCCGCCGAACCCCAGCTGGTTGTTCAAATCGATCAGCGCCTCATCGGCGGTCAGCAGTGTCTGGCGCAGGGCCGTTTCTTGCGGAAGGATTTCACGCACTTGCAACGAATTGAACGTCAGCCACACGACCGAAACCAGAATCCACACAGCACCGACAATCCAGACGATGCTTTTTCCGAGGAACTGGCTGAACGGCATCGGTCTTAGCTTTCGTAGGCGACCAGCAGCTGATTGATCACGTCGAACAGATCCTCGGGCGAGATGTCCTTTTTGATCTTAACGTCGGCCTTGCTCAGGCCGATCTCCATCAGGGGGGTCTCAAAAAGAAAGTCGCGGCCAGTGCAGATCACTGTGGGCAGGCGCGGGTAGCTGTCCTTTATCCGGTGTAACAGGCTGACCCCGCCACCGCCGGGCATGACAACATCCAGAATTGCCAGATCAACGGGCTCGGCTTCTAGAACCTTCAAAGCCTCTGCTGAGCTTTCGGCAAGCAGCACACGATGCCCCCAGTCACCTAGAATGGCCGACAAGGCGACCGAATACATCGGATCGTCATCGCACAATAAAATACGGGCCATTTTTTGCTTTCTCCGGCTTTTGGGCCATCTACCTAAGATACAGAACTGAGAAAGCAACACCATCTGCCGCAGCCGGTACGGTTTCCCTAGTCTATAGAGCAGGTTTCAGTAATATACTTTAGCAATCGGTTGAAATTTTCCAGCCGAATTCCACGTAGTGCAACGTGGTAGGGGAGAAGATATGGTCAAAGTCGTCGCCATCGGAACATCCGCCGGAGGATTGACGCCCTTGCAACGGTTCTTTTCTGCTGCGCCAGATCAAACCGACGTTTGCTATGTGGTGATCCAGCATTTGCATCCGGGCTTTGAGTCCATGATGGACAAGCTCTTGGGGCGGCAGTCGAAAATCCGTATCAAAAAGATCGAAGACGGCGATCCGATCCAGCCCAATACGATCTATCTGAACAGCCCCTCTATCTATGTCGAGATCGAAGGCGACGAATTCCGCGTCCAGCCGTTCCTAAGCTCGGGCCATGTTCCGCGCGTGCCGATTGACCACTTTTTCATCTCGCTCGCCCAAAGCAAGCACCAGCCGATTGCCGCGGTGATCATGTCGGGCTCGGGCTCGGACGGGGCAAAAGGGGCGGGCGTCATCGCGCAGGCCGGCGGGAACGTCTTCGTCGAGGACCCCTCGGAAGCCGAATTCTCGGCCATGCCCAACGCCACCCTCAAAGCCGTCCCCGAGGCCGAAGCCGCCTTTGCCGAAGACCTGCCCCAGCTGATCGAGGACCGCCTGTCCGGCATGCCGATGCCCGCCATCGATGCGGATATGGAAAGCACCTACCAAAGCATTATCAAGCTGATCCATGACACATATGGTCTGGATATTCTTGAATACAAACAGGAAAACATCAAACGGCGCATTTCACGCCGCATGAGCCTGCGCGAAATCCAGAATGACGAAGACTATCTGCACCTGCTGGAAAACGACGAAGAGGCCCTGACCGAACTTTACGGTGACGTGCTGATCAACGTGACCCAGTTCATGCGCGATCCGGCCTATTACCGGTCCCTGAGCCAGTCCGTCTTTCCCGAGATGTTCCAGAACCTGATTGGCAACACCCCTATACGGATCTGGGTGCCTGCCTGCTCGACCGGCGAAG
>JAYZYX010000282.1:0-9468 GCA_036139795.1 Pseudomonadota bacterium
GGCCGATCTGCCTGCCTTCGCACAGGTGCAAGCGGGCAAACAGGTGCGGTTCCGCTTTGTGGATCTGGATGAGGCTTTGGCCGCCCGCGCCACCTTCGCTGCAGAACTGGCCGCACTAAAGGGCCGCGTTGCCCCTTTGGTGCGCGACCCTCACCAGATGCATGACTTGCTAGGCTATACTCTTGTGGCGGGCGTTGTCTCGGCCACCGATCCGGAGACTTGGGAATGACCATCACTGTCGATCTGAACGCGGATATGGGCGAAAGCTTTGGCCCTTGGGTCATGGGCAATGATGCTGACCTCTTAGAGGTGATCAGCAGCGCCAATGTGGCTTGTGGCAAACATGCGGGCGATCCTTTGGTGATGGCGCAAACAATTGCCGCCGCCAAGGTCAAAGGTGTGGCTGTCGGGGCCCATCCGGGGTTCGACGATCTGCAAGGCTTTGGTCGCCGCGATGTGCATCTGCCTTCGGACGAGCTGGCGGCGCTGGTGCAATACCAAGTCGGCGCGTTTGCGGCGATGGCTGCGGGGCAGGGCGTTCCTGTTGCTCATCTAAAGCTACACGGGGCGATGGCCAATATGGCCGCCCGCGATCAGGCGATGGCCGAGGTCTGCTATCGCGCGGCGCTTCAGGTGATCCCCGATCTGCGCCTTTTCGTGATTGCGGGCACCGCGCAGCAACGGGCGGCAGAGGCCTTGGGCGCCACCTTCAGCGCCGAGATATTTGCCGATCGCGCCTATCAGGATGATGCCACACTTGTCCCTCGGTCCCGTCCGGGGGCAGTGCTGCATGATCCCCAAGAGGTAGCGCAGCGGGTGCTGGCGATGGTGCAGGCGGGCTGTGTGATCGCGCAGTCCGGTGCGCGGGTGGATGTGCCGGTGGATACGATCTGCCTGCACGGCGACACACCGGGCGCAGTTCAGATGGCAAAAGCTGTGCGTCAAAAATTGTCAGATGCGGAAATTCTGATCTGTTCACCGCAGAATTAACGCCTGCCTCTTGTTTCCTTACCGACGCCTGCCTTTATGAAAAGAGTGCGGACATTGGTAAGGTAACAGAAGGTATTTGAGGCCGATGAATATTTCAGAGGTTGCAGAGCGGACAGGTCTGCCCGCCAAAACCATCCGCTATTACGAAGAGATCGGCCTGATCCAACCGGCACGGGGCGCGAACGGTTATCGCCAATTTGCCGAGCAGGACATGCATAAACTGGCGTTTATCGGGCGGGCACGGCATTTGGACTTTTCCATCGACGATTGCCGCAATCTTCTGGCGCTGTGGGAGGACCGCGAAAGGTCATCCGCCGATGTGCGCAGAATTGCAAAAAACCACTTGGTGCAGATCGAAGAGAAACTAAAGCAATTGCAGGAAATGCGCGCCACTCTTGCAACCTTGGTGGATTGCTGCGCAGGGGACAATCGCCCCGATTGCCCCATTCTTGAAGATTTGTCGAAAACTCACATCTGATCTAGATCAAGTTTTCGCGATACACCTTCTGATAGCGTCCTTTGCAGATGAATCGGAGGACGTAACGTGCGCATCACGAAGAGAACCAATATCGCCATCCGCGCTCTGATGTTTTGTGCGGTGAATGACGATCGCCGCGTTACCAAGCATGACATCGCTGAGGCCTGTAACAGCTCGGAAAACCATTTGGGGCAGATTGTGAACCAACTGTCGCAACTTGGCTTCCTAAGCACCACCCGCGGTCGCGGGGGCGGGTTGACCTTGTCGCGCCCTGCCGAGCAGATATCGATCGGGGATGTATTCCGCCAGCTAGAGGCCGACGTGCCCGTAGCCGAATGCTTTGCCGATGTGGACAACACATGTCCGCTGACCGAGGCCTGCCGCCTGCGGATTGCGATCTCGGACGCGATCAACGCCTTTTACAGCCATCTTGAGAAGATCACGCTTGAGATGTTGATCTGCGAGAACCACCAGTTGGAAGACCTGCTGTTGATGGCGCCGACCTGCAGCCAGCGCACACCAAAGATCAACGTTCCCGCCTAATCGCTATTCGGCGATCTTGAACCCTTCGATCAGGTGCCGCAGGCCAAATGCGGCACCGAAATAGATCGAGATCATGGTCACAGGGGCTGAGTAACTTAGCAGTCCGAAGGCAGTGATGCCTTGCCCGATGGTGCAGCCCATGGCGATGACCGCGCCAGCGCCCATCATGATTGCCCCATAAATCTGACGACGCAGCTCGCGCGGGTCCTCGCACGCCTCCCAGCGGAAGTGGCCTAGCATAAAGCTGCCAATCAAGGCGCCGCTCCAGACGCCGGCCACCGATCCGATTGCGAAGGTGGGGGCGTGATTCTGTCCCAGCATGATCCACAGCATTGTCTCGCCAATCGGGGCCGAGAAGTTGTGCGACACCACCGGCGTCACCTCGAACCCGTAGGTCGAGACAACGTGCGTGCCAATCCAGCCGCCCGCAATCGCCAGCCCGACCACAGAGCCCCAGAGGATCGCCGAGCGGTCCTGCCGCATCTCTTGATCGCTGAGGGTGTAGGCCAGGATCGCCAGTCCCGCCAAGATGCCGAACCAAGCCGCATCTATGCCGGTCAGGCGCTCCGCCAGATAGGCGTAGCTTTGGGGATGTTCGGCAGGGATTCGGGGGAACACAGCATCAAAGATAAATGCCGTTGGCCCAGAGAGGGTGGCATAGGCGGAAATTCCCAGCACAACCACGATCAGGAAGGACCGCAGATCGCCGCCGCCCAAACGGGCCAGCGCGCCATAGCCGCAGTTTCCCGCCAGCGCCATGCCGTAGCCGAACAGGCCGCCGCCGATCACCGACTGCCACGGTAGCCATTTGTTTTTCAGGTAAAATGCTTCGGTCGGGTTGAACCAGCCAAGCTTTAGGGCTGCAAAGACCATGACCAAGGTCACTCCGATTGCGATGCCCCACATGCGCATCCGCACAGAGCTGCCGCCGTAAGTACGGTCTTCAATGGCACCAAGGGTACAAAAACGCCCCAGCCGTGCCGCCAGCCCAAGAGCCAGCCCTGTGACACCACCAATCATGGTCACAAGGACTGCGTCCGGTAGACCTGCAAACATCCGTGCTCCTCCCCAAGCCCGATTGTATGCGACAGGCTACCAAAAGCACTACTATTACTCTTCGCAGAAGACTTCGTAGACCCGTTCAAGGATCCGCTTGGGACGGTCATCAGCAAGGCTGTAGTAGATGGTTTTGCCATCACGGCGCGGCACAACCAGCCCTTCAAGGCGCAGGCGCGACAGTTGCTGCGAGACAGCAGCCTGACGGGCGGCCAGCAGCTCTTCCAGCTCGGTCACGGATTTTTCGCCAGAGACCAGATGACACAGGATCATCAGGCGGCCTTCATGGCTGATGGCTTTCAGAAAGTTCGAGGCATTGGTCGCGCGTTCGACCATGCGATCCATCTCGAACTCACTTAGATCGTTTGAAAGTGCTGGGAGAGACATTTGACTACCTTAAAATCCTAACCGTTCAGTTCACCGCCACGGGCTTTGCCGCCAATGGCATGTGGTCTGCGATCATCTTTTCAACAAGGGGCCAGAAAAAGTCTTCGCCCGCGTATCCTTCGAGTCTCGCGATTTCCGCACCGTTTTCTACCAAGAGAAAGGTCGGAGTAAAGACCACAGGCCGTTTGATGACCGGTCCGTCGTCTTTCAGGTCCGTCAGCTGGATCTGCACAAGGGGTGCGGTGGCTCCGGCTGCTGTCATTGGGTCGATCGGACCGATTTGCTTGTGCCACAGAACGCAATAGGCGCAGCCGGTTTGCTCGACCATCAGAAGGTCGGCCGCAGATGCGGCTGATGCAAACCCCGCGAAGGCCATAGCGCTAAAGAGGCGGCGGAACATGTGATCTCTTTTCTACCGTTGACAGAGGGTAACGTCGATGCAATCGAATATATGAATAAGTGGGGAGAATTTCAATGTTCGATGTGTCGTACCTTGGTGCTGCCCTTGCGGGTCTCTTATCGTTCTTCACCCCATGCATTCTGCCGATGGTGCCGTTCTACCTAAGCTACATGGCCGGATTGTCGATGGCAGAGCTGAACGGGGCAGGCGAGATCAACAAAGGTGCGCAGCGGCGATTGGTGATCAGTGCGGTGGCTTTTGCCGCTGGTGTGACCACGATCTTCGTCATGCTGGGGCTGGGGGCCACCGCTGTCGGGCAGGCATTTGCCCAATGGAAACAACCGCTTTCCTACGTGGCGGCGGCAATCTTGTTTGTGTTTGGTCTGCATTTCCTTGGCATCCTGCGCATCGGCTTTCTGTACCGAGAGGCACGTTTGGAAAGTAAGGCCGAGCCCTCGACCATCGGCGGGGCCTATCTGATGGGGCTCGCCTTCGGCTTTGGCTGGACCCCTTGCGTGGGGCCCGCGCTGGCCTCGATCCTGATGATTGCCAGTGGGATGGGGGATCTGTGGCAGGGGGGCACTTTGCTGTTGGTCTATGGAATCGGCATGACCGCGCCCTTCGTGGTGGCTGCACTGTTCGCGCGTCCGTTCTTGAAGTGGGCGGCAAAGCATCGGCGCCATCTGGCCTACGTGGAAAAGGCGATGGGGGTCATGCTGATCCTCTTCGCGATTTTGATTGCGACAAATGCCGTCAACCTGATCGCGGCATTCATGATCGAGTGGTTCCCCTCGTTCGGAACATTCGGCTGAGGGGCCGCGTCTTTTTGGGGAGGAAAGACATGTTGAAACTGGGAACGACGCTGGCGCTGATGCTGGCTATGGCGATGCCCGCAGGGGCCGCAACGATGGGCGACGACGGTTTGCATAAGACCGGTTGGATGCGGGATACCTTCAAAGACCTGCGTGACGATCTGGCAGAGGCGAATGCCGAGGGCCTGCGTCTGGCCATCATCATCGAGCAGCGTGGCTGCATCTATTGCACCAAAATGCACGAAGAGGTTTTCCCCGATCCGGCGATTGATTCCTTCATTAGGGACAATTTCTTCGTGGTGCAGATCAACATGTTCGGCGACGTCGAAGTGGTCGATTTTGACGGTACAGCCATGCCTGAGAAGGACATGGTGCGCCGTTGGGGGGCGATGTTCACGCCTACAATGATGTTTTTTCCCGAAGAGGTTCCAGAGGGGCTGATGGCCAATCAGGCGGCTGTGGTGAACATGCCCGGCGCTTTCGGAAAGATGACTACTTTGAATATGTTACGCTGGGTTGTTGAGAAGGGCTATCACGGAGATGAGCCGTTCCAGAAGTACCTTGCGCGCATGATCGAACAGGAAAGATCGCAATAAAATCGTTGCAAAATGCTGCGCTGCAACATCTTCTAAAATTCAAGTACATGAATTTGTTGTTGCGTTGCCATCTTACGGTGTTCTATCGTGTACAAAGCTAACCAGCCCAGAATGGTAGCCAGGGAGGAAACATGAAGATTTCAATTTCACTTGCGGCCGCGCTCGCTTGTGTTGCCGGTATCGCCGCCGCAGAGCCCGTTGCTCCGGCAGAGGTCCAGTATGATGAATATGGCGCCGTCGCCCAGTCGCTGACTGGCGTTGCCGGGGATCCGGCCAACGGCAAGGTCATCATGGGCACAAAAAGCAAAGGTAACTGCGTGTCGTGTCACGCGGCAGCCGCACTTGCTGAATTCCCGTTCCACGGTGAAGTCGGTCCCGTTCTGGATGGGGTAGGCGATCGCTGGAACGAAGCAGAGATGCGCGGCATCGTGGCCAACGCCAAGATGACCTATGAGGGCACCATCATGCCCGCGTTCTACAAGACCGAAGGCTACATCCGTCCCGGTGATGCCTACACCGGCAAGGCACCGACCGAACCGCTTGGTCCGCTGCTAAGCGCGCAGGACATCGAAGACGTGGTCGCGTTCCTGCTGACCCTGAAAGAATAATAAGCGACTCAAGAGCTTAGAGGAGAAAACCATGCAATTCACCCGACGCGAGACCATCGCTATGGGCTTCGGCGCTGCGGCAATGGCTGCCCTGCCGTTCCGTGTATCGGCTTCGGCTGATGACAAGATCGCAGAATTCACCGGCGGCGCCGCCATGGGCGATGCAGGCATCACCTTGACTGCGCCTGAAATCGCGGAAAACGGCAACACTGTTCCGATCACCGTCGACGCACCCGGCGCGGCAAGCATTATGCTGCTGGCCACCGGCAACCCGACCCCCGGTGTGGCCACCTTCAACTTTGGCCCTCTGTCCGGTTCGCAGGCAGTGACCACCCGTATCCGTCTGGCTGGTACTCAGGACGTTGTCGCAATCGCCAAAATGGCGGACGGCAGCTTCGTGAAGGCCTCGTCGACCGTCAAAGTGACCATCGGCGGCTGTGGCGGCTAATCGCCCGCGACCTGTCGATCAACGAAATTCTTAGGAGAGACCTAAAATGGCATCTGGTGTACGCCCCCGCGTCAAGGTTCCCAAGTCGGCTTCGGCTGGTGAAACCATCACCCTCAAGACCCTGATCAGCCACCCGATGGAATCGGGTCAGCGCAAAGACAGCAGCGGCAACGTTATTCCGCGCTCGATCATCAACCGTTTTACCTGCGAGTTTAACGGCGAGATGGTTGTCGATGTGACGCTGGAGCCGGCGATCTCGACCAACCCGTACTTCGAGTTTGACGCAACCGTCCCCGAGGCAGGCGCGTTCAAGTTCACTTGGTACGATGACGACGGCTCGGTCTACGAAGACTCGCAAGACGTAGCAGTTGGCTAACGCGAAGGTGCGGGGCGCGGGAGGAGGATAACCTTGCCGCCCCGCTCACTGGCTTCAGGGAGGAACATATGACCAAGCTAAACAAGAGCAAGGCACTGATCGCGATGGGGCTGGCTGTCAGCTCGTTCGCACTGGCAAGCGTTGCTGGCGCAGAAAGCCACGGCGTTGCGCCGCTGGTGATCAACGGTGACATCGAAATGGTCACCCATACCGATGCGCCTGCGCATATGGAAAACATCAGCACGATCCAGTCGGGCTGGGAATTCCGTTCGCCGGAAACGCAGGACCTTGAGCGCGACGACTTTGACAACCCAGGTATGCTGGGTGTGGATGACGCACGCGAAGCATGGGCCGTCGTAGAAGGTACCGCAGACAAAAGCTGCGCATCGTGCCATGGTGAGCCCGAAGAGATGGCTGGCGTTCGCGCTGTCTATCCCAAGTGGAATGAAGATGCAGGCGAAGTCCGCACCTTGGAAATGCAGATCAACGCCTGCCGCACCGAAAACATGGGTGCCGAGGCGCTGAAATACAACGCCGGCGAAATGACCGAAATGGTTGCGCTGCTGTCGGCTGTATCGCGTGGCATGCCGGTGAACGTGGCCATTGATGGTCCCGCTCAGGCAACGTGGGAACAGGGTAAAGAGATTTACTACACCCGCTACGGCCAGCTGGAACTGTCCTGTGCCAACTGCCACGAAGACAACTATGACAACCTGATCCGTGCTGACCACCTCAGCCAGGGCCAGATCAATGGCTTCCCGGCCTACCGTCTGAAGAACGCCAAGCTGAACTCGGTCCATGACCGTTTCAAGGGCTGCGTTCGTGACACCCGCGCTGAGACCTTCAGCCCCGGTAGCCCCGAATTCGTGGCGCTGGAACTGTATGTCGCATCGCGCGGCAACGGTTTGTCGGTCGAAGGCCCCTCGGTTCGCAACTAAGCGAAAAACTACCTAAAACCAAAACCTTGGCCCGTGCAGTATTGCACGGGGCAGGGAATTCTTATCCTCAATGATCTAATACGGATCACATTTCGGAGCCAGCCACTCATGATTTCCCGCCGCGATTTTCTTCAGGCCAGCATGGCCGCCTCGGCCTTGATCGGTGCTTCAGGCTTTGGCAACTGGAGCCGTCTCGCCGCGCAGCAGGCCCTGACGCAGGATCAACTGCTTCAGTTCGATACCTTCGGGAATATCTCGCTGATCCACGTGACCGATATTCACGCGCAGCTGAAGCCGATCTATTTCCGCGAACCCAGCATCAACATCGGTGTGGGCGACGTGGCAGGTGTTGTGCCCCATGTGACCGGCGCCGATTTCCGCAAGCTTTACGGGATCGACGACGGCTCGGCCTCGGCCTATGCGCTAAGCTATGATGATTTCGCCGCACTGGGTCAGACTTATGGCAAGATGGGTGGTCTGGACCGCGTGGCAACCGTGATCAACGCGATCCGCGCCGACCGTCCCGATGCGATCCTGCTGGATGGTGGCGATACGTGGCATGGTTCATACACCTGCTACCACACCCAAGGTCAGGACATGGTCAACGTCATGAACGCCCTGCGTCCTGATGCTATGACTTTCCACTGGGAATTTACTCTGGGTTCCGAGCGTGTGAACCAGTTGGTGCAAGAACTGCCCTTTGACTCGCTGGCGCAGAACATCTTTGACGCCGAATGGGACGAACCCGCCGAGCTGTTCAAACCGTACAAGTGGTTCGAACGTGGCGGCGCCAAGATTGCTGTGATCGGTCAGGCGTTCCCTTATATGCCCATCGCGAACCCCGGCTGGATGTTCCCTGAATACAGCTTTGGTATCCGCGACGAGAATATGCAGGCGATGGTAGACGAGGTCCGCGGCCAAGGTGCCGATCTGGTCGTCGTTCTGTCGCACAACGGTTTTGACGTGGATCGCGAGATGGCGAAGCGCGTCACTGGAATTGATGTGATCCTCTCGGGTCACACCCACGACGCCCTCCCTGAGCCGGTGGCTGTGGGCCAGACGATCATCGTTGCGTCCGGTTCAAATGGTAAATTTGTAAGCCGCGTCGATCTGGATGTGCGCGATGGTCGCCTGATGGGCTTCCGTCACAAGCTGATCCCGATCTTCTCGGATGTGATCACTCCGGATGCAGAGGTTGCCGCACTGATTGACGAGCAGCGCGCCCCCTATGAATCCGCCCTGTCCGAGGTGATCGGCCACACGGATTCGCTGCTGTACCGGCGCGGCAACTTTAATGGCACCTGGGACGACCTGATCTGTCAGGCGCTTCTGGAAGAGCGTGAGGCCGACATCGCTATGTCGCCGGGCGTGCGTTGGGGCCCGTCGATCCTGCCGGGTCAGGCGATCACCCGTGAAGACCTGTGGAACGTCACCTCGATGACCTATCCCAAGGCCTACCGGACCGAGATGACCGGCGAGTTCATCCACACCATCATGGAAGATGTTGCCGACAACATCTTTAACCCAAACCCCTACTACCAGCAGGGCGGGGACATGGTGCGCATGGGTGGTCTTGGCTACCGCATCGACATCAACAAACCGCAAGGCAGCCGCATCAGCGAGCTGACCCTGCTGAAGACCGGCGAACAGCTTGATCCTGCAAAGAATTACGTTGTTGCCGGTTGGGCCAGCGTGAACGAAGGGACCGAAGGTCCCGAGATCTGGGACGTGGTCGAAAGCCACATCCGCAAGAAGGGCACCGTTGTGGTCGAGCCCAACACCACCGTGAAAGTGGTTGGCGCGTAACAACGCGCCACTACGGCAAAAATTTTTACA
>JAYZYX010000283.1:0-14585 GCA_036139795.1 Pseudomonadota bacterium
CAGTTGGGTGGTCTGGGCCATGGCCAGTCCAAGGCGCTCGGTCTCGGCAGAGGGACCCTGCCAAGTGCGGCCGGTCAGCGAGTATTCGACGTCCAGAAAGGCCAAGTCAGATCAGCTCCGGGGAAAACGGTAAGACATGCGACGGACCGAGCCGGTACGCGTGCGCATCAGCAGGGTCTCAGTCGTTATATGCGTGGGAGAGCGGCGAATGCCATGGATCATCGCATTTCCGGTCACACCGGTCGCAGCAAAAATCACGTGATCGCTGACCAGTTCATCGCGCGAATAGATCCGGCTGAGGTCACGGAAACCGGCGCTTGCGGCGCGGACACGCTCGTCATCGTTGCGGGCTAGAAGGCGACCGTAGAACTGGCCGTCCAGACATTTCAAAGCGGCTGCTGCCAGAACGCCTTCCAATGCGCCGCCTGCGCCCATGAACATATCGATGCCGGTTAGATCAGGTTCGGCCACGTTCAGCACGCCCGCGACATCCCCGTCGGACAACAGCCGGACCGAGGCACCCGTCTGCCGCAGTTCGTCCAGCATCGGCATGTGGCGCGGACGCTCTAGCATGCTGACAACGATATCGCGGGGGGCGCAGCCCTTAGCGGCGGCCAGCGCCTGCACCCGTTCGGCAGGGGACATGTCCAGCGAGACGGTGCCAGCGGGATAGCCCGGCCCGATGGCCAGCTTGTCCATATAGACCTCTGGCACCTGCATCAGACTGCCGCGCGGGGCGATGCAGATCACCGACATGGCGTTGCGCGAATCCTTGGCGGTCAGGGTTACCCCTTCCAGCGCATCAGCCGCGATATCGACTTCGGGGCAGGTGTCTGCGCCAACGACTTCGCCTTGATATAACTTGGGAACATCGCCTTCGGCGCCCTCGCCCACAACGATGGTGCCTTGGATCTCCAGCCGGTTCAGCTCGCGGTGCATGGCGTCCACAGCAGCAGTGTCAGCGGCCCGTTCGTCGCCGCGACCGATATAGTCGGCGGCTGCGATGGCGGCCTGTTCTGTCACACGGGACAAAGCCAGCGACAGGGCGCGATCATCGAATTCGGTAGGCTCGGACATCGGAAGGCTCTCAGGCAGATAAGGTGTTTCGGGTCCGCCCCGTTTACGCGGGGGCGCAGGCCATCACAACCCGATCCTTGTAACAGAAAAGGCGCCCGAGGGCGCCCATTCGGATGGTTTCACCATCTTTTCACAATTCCCAGCGGTGCTTAGACCTTTTCGATCCGCAGCGCGACGGGGGTGCCGGTCAGAACACCGGTGCCGGGCATCGCGTCCAGCGCGCTGTCCAGCGCATCGCGGGTGCAGCGGTGGGTGACGATCAGCACCGAGGCGCTGCCTTCCGTGTGGCCGGTCTGGCGCATCCGGTCGATCGAGATGCCAGCCTCGCCCAGAAGGGTCGCGACTTTGGCCAGCGCACCGGGTTTGTCCGCCAGTTCCATCCGCAGATAGTAAGGCGCGGCCACGGTGCTGCGGGCGGCGGGCGCCTGACGCAGAGTCGAAGCGGGTTGGCCGAAAACGGGCAGGTTGATGCCGCGTGCAATGTCACAGACATCGCCCATCACGGCGCTGGCGGTCGGACCTTCGCCCGCACCGGCACCGCGCAGCACGATCTGGCCTACGCTGTCGCCTTCAAGGATGCACATGTTGGTCGGGCCTTCCAGCGTCCCCAGCGGCGAGTTCGCAGGCACAAGGCAAGGCGACATCCGGCTTTCCAGACCACGACCGGTCATCTGCGCGACACCCAGCAACTTGATGCGGTAGCCCATGTCACCGGCATAACGGATATCCTCGATCGAGACGCGCTCGATGCCTTCAATCTCGATCCCGTCGAAATCGACCTGCGTGCCGTAAGCGATCGAGGCAAGGATCGCCAGCTTATGGCCTGCATCAATGCCGCCCACGTCCAGCGTCGGGTCTGCCTCCAGATAGCCCAGAGCGTTAGCTTCGTCGAAGACGGTCTCATAGGGCAGGCCCGCGCTTTCCATGCGGGTCAGGATGTAGTTACAGGTGCCGTTCATCACACCCATGACGCGGGTGATCTGGTTGGCGGCAAGGCTCTCGGTCAGGGATTTAATGACCGGAATGCCGCCCGCAACGGCGGCCTCAAAGCGCAGCTGAACGCCGTTCGCCTCTGCTTCAAGTGCCAGCGCCTGACCATGTACGGCCAGCATCGCCTTGTTGGCGGTGACCACATGCTTGCCCAAGGCCAGCGCGGCCTCGGTTGCGGCCTTCGCAGGCCCGTCCGAGCCGCCCATCAGTTCGACAAACACATCCACGTCGTCGCGCTTGGCAAGCGCCACGGGATCGTCTTCCCAAGCGAACTTGGACAGGTTCACACCACGATCCTTGTCGCGGCTGCGGGCCGATACAGCAGTAATAGTGATCTGGCGACCAGTGCGGGCAGTCAGCAGTTCAGCCTGCTTTTGCACGATCTTGATGACACCGATCCCGACGGTGCCCAATCCGGCGATCCCCAAGCGTAAGGGTTCGGTCATCGGAGCCTCCAGTTTTCTATGTAATTCTGCGTTGCAGGCGATCTAGCGGCTTTCTTGCCTCGCTGCAATCCGCCCTGCACTGAAATACAGGGGTCTGGGGCGCCTTGCCTCAGATATCGTTGGCGTCGATGCCATCGGCCCGCACTTGCAGGGCGTGAAGGTCTTCCTGACTGGTGCGCGGGGCGGGGCCATTCAGAATTTGCGCTTGCGGGACCAAAGCAGGGTAGGCGGCGTCCTCAATCGCGGTGCTTTCCGGAACCTCGGTGCTGGGAATGTCGGCGCAGGCCGCCAGTAGCGGCAGACAGATCAGCAAAGGGGCAAAGGCGCGCACGGGGAAGGCTCCTGCAAGGGGTCGTGGGTCATTAAAGGCATAGGTTGCACGCGGTCCCGCATCAAGCGCGTTTGCACCCCCTAGCCAAAATGGAGGGGTTTGCCGTGAACAGATGTTCATATAATGACGATGCATGGCACGTACCCAAGGTTCCCATTCCGACATCACCGGCCCCCGCGTTCGCGCGGCCGCTTTGCGTTTGTTCGCCAGTCAGGGCTATGCGGCGGTGTCCATGCGCAAGATCGCGTCAGAGGTCGGCCTGCAGGTAGGGGCGCTGTATAACTACACCGCCGACAAGCAAAGTCTGCTGTTCGATCTGATGAACGAACATCTTCAGGCCCTGCTGGAAGCCCGCGCCAATGCCTCGGCCAGTGGCGATCCGATGGACCGCCTGCAAGAGTTCACCGCCTTTCACATTCGTTACCACGAAGAACGCCCCGATGAGGTCTTCATCGCCTACATGGAACTGCGCAATCTCAGCCCCGAGAACTTCGTGGTGATCGAAAAGCTGCGCGACCGTTATGAGGGCGAGCTTGAGGCAATTCTGTCAGACGGTGTGCGGGCAGGGGTCTTTGATCTGGCCGAACCCAAGGTCAGCGCACGGGCGATCATCTCGATGCTGAACGGTGTGACCACGTGGTACCGCCGCGGCGGACGCTTGTCGCTGGACGAGGTCGAGGCCGTCTACTGGGAAATGGTCCGCAAGGCCGTCAGCCGCTGATCAACTGTTATTAAACGGACAAAGGCGCCCGCAGGCGCCTTTGACAGGTTTAGTTAATGGGCCGGCTTGATGAAGGTGCCGTTGCGCAACTCTTTCATCGCCTGCATGATTTCCGCCTGCGTGTTCATCACGATGGGGCCATGCCACGCCACAGGCTCTTGGATGGGCGCGCCCGAGATCAGCAGGAACCGGACCCCTTCTTCGCCCGCCTGCACGGTGATCTCGTCGCCGGTACCAAAGCGGACCAATGTGCGGTTGCCCGACATGTCGCGGATGTTCACCTCTTCGCCCGCGATCTCTTTTTCCAGCAGCACGCCGGTGGGGGTGCTGGCATCGGCAAAGGCGGCGCTGCCTTCGAAGATATAGGCAAAGGCGCGGCGGTAGGTGTCGATCTTGAAAGTCTTTTTTACGCCCGCAGGTACGAAGATATCCAGATATTGGGGATCGGCGGCAATGCCATCCACGGGGCCGGTCTTGCCCCAGAAGCTGCCCACGATCACCTTCACGCGGGTGCCGTCATCATCGATGATCTCGGGGATCTCTTTGCCCTTCACGTCCTGATAGCGGGGCGCGGTCATCTTCATGCTGCCGGGCAGGTTCGCCCAAAGCTGAAAGCCGTGCATCTGGCCCTTTGCGTTCCCCTTCGGCATCTCCTGATGCAGGATGCCCGATCCGGCGGTCATCCACTGCACATCGCCCGCACCAAGGGTGCCGTGATTGCCAAGGCTGTCCCCGTGATCCACGGTGCCTTTCAGCACATAGGTGATGGTCTCGATGCCCCGATGGGGGTGCCAGGGAAAGCCCCGCATGTAGTGCTGGGGGATATCATTGCGAAAGTCATCGAACAGCAGGAAAGGGTCCAGTTCGCTCGGATCGTGAAAGCCGAACGCACGGTGCAGGTGAACGCCCGCGCCCTCCATCGTGGGGGTGGCCTTGCGGGTTTCGAGTGTGGGTCTGAGAGACATAGGCGGCCCTCCTTTCATCTGCGGTGAAGATAGTGGTGTTTCGCCTGAAAGCAAAAGCGCGACTATGTGAACGCAAACATGCCATCGGTGCGCGGATGCACAAGTTAGGTGACCTTGCATCCTTGGGTTGGGTGTGTTGCTTGCAGGAACGCAATCTCAGGTTTACTTATTCAGACATTCAATAATCAATATGATTGACGTATTCCCATGAATCGCTGGAGTTGCAGGAATTAGTGGACGCAGATTCACCCTGGCCAACTTAACGCCGCTCACCCTAAGCGACCCGGTCCCGGATCACCGTCCCGACCGGGTCGCTTTTGCAATTTGATTGGCAGGGGCTGCGCGGGAAATTGGTCTGATCTGTTGACCATCGTTCAGCAACATGTCACCTCCAAAGCCAGATCGTATACCAGATTGAAAGGGTGTTGCCGTGTCCGATGAGGTGATTGCGCGGGTGTCTCCGTCTACGTTCCGCGTGTTTATGGGCGTGGCCGCCATGAGCGGGCTGGGCGGGTTCCTGCTGTATCTGGCGCTGGCCCATCCGCCGGCCAGTCTGCCCTTGCGCGGATTTCTGGTGGTGATGGGGCTCTTGGCGCTTTGGGCCGGAGCGCGGATGTTCTCGGTGAACGGCCTGTCGCTTGAACTGACCGAGACCCACCTGAAGGACAGCGAAGGGCGCATCGTTGCCACCATCGCCGATGTCGAGGCTGTCGATCGCGGGGCATTCGCTTTTAAACCGTCTCACGGGTTTTTGCTGCGCCTGTCGCAGCCTGCGCCCCGCGCGTGGTTTCCGGGCATCTGGTGGCGCATGGGCCGCCGTGTTGCCATCGGCGGCGTGCTGCCGGGCGGCGAGAACAAAGCCATCGCCGATATGATCTCGATCGCCGTTGCGCGGCGGAAGGGCGATCTGCCGCTTTAAGGCGTCAGGTACATCTTTCCCAACACACCTGCGGGGCAAAGCGCGGGCGGCTGAAGACGTAGGCGTTCATCGTAAAGTCGTCAAAGCTGAACCGCGGCTCACGCGTGACTTGGCTGACGGCGCGGTCCTGGCTGCCTTTCAGGCCGCCGGGCACGTCGATCTTGGTGGTGCTTTCCACCAGAATGACCCGCTCTTCGGTTTGCAGCATCGGGTAGTTGTCGCTTTGTCCTGCCACGTCCGAGGTCTGCATCTCGCGGGTGAAGGTGGTGCCACGCAACACACTCCAATCCACTTCCAGATCATTTGACGTGGGCGAGCGGCTGATCACCGTGATCCGCAGCCCGTATTCCTGCCCGTTGCCCGCATTGGTGTGGGTCATCAGCTGGTACAGGCTTTCCATGCCGTCGATGAAATCGTCGTCGACGGGCGTCGTCTCGCGCGAGATGGCGTCGGCAATCGCATAGGCCGCCTTTTGCGACAGGTTGTTGGTGTGGAACGCGTCGAACAAAGTGATCATCATCATGAAAAGACCCAAAAGCATGGGCGCATAGATGATGGCCTCCAGCGTGACGACACCGTCGGTCTCGTCGTAGAAGGCGCGCAGTTTCCTCAGCAGATAGGCTTTCATCGGATCAGGGTTCCTGCACAAAGGTTGAAATCGCATAGATGCCCATAGTGCCATCGGTCTGGTTTACCATCGCGCCGCCCAAAGCCAGTTGGGGGAACAGGGGATCAACGATCATACAAGCCCGCACCAGCATCAGCGAATGGGCCTGACCGTGGACAAAGTGCTGGGCCGGTTTCACCGCTTCAGCGCGGTCGTGGCAGTCGACGTTGGCCGCGAAGCCTGTGAAGGCGCGGGGGTCGGACTCGCGCAGCTCCAGCTTCAGGTTGGTCATACAGTCCTCAAAGTAGCCTGCGTATTCGCAGATCGTCTCTTTGGAGTCCTTCTCGGTCGGCCGGCCGTTGGACGGGCTTAGACGGATTTCGCGCACAGCAAAATCCAAGCCCCGCTCCAGCGCGGTGGCGCGCAGCATCCAGATACCGATCTCGACGCTCCACAGAAAGATGAACAGGAAGAACGGGTAGACCAGTACGAACTCTAGGGTCGCGGTGGCATTCTCGTTCCGCAGGTAGCTGACGAAATACTGCCTGATGTGTTTCATCATTGGATCAGTCTCAGCTGGTTGATCTGGCGACCAATTGCGGCGAACACGTCAGAAATCGCAGCCCCTTCCACCGAAAAATAGTGGGATTCACTGGAGGCACAGTCTTTCATGGCAGCTTGACCGGCAGCGGGGGCCTCAAATGCGACGGTGAAGATCACCACATCCTTGCCCTTTGCCGCGCTACAGATGCGGGACAGGTTCGAATCCGCCTGACCTGCGTTGATGAACTCTTCATAGGCGTAGGCGTAATCGTAGAATGCATCCAGAGGGGCCTGACGGTCATAGTAGGGCTTTTCAAGGAACCGGTAGGCCATGCCGATCGTGGGCCAGCGGGCGAAGGCCTCGACGTTGGTCATCTGACGGGCGCTGTTGCCACCATCGGGGTAGTAGTAATACCGGTACTGATCGTTCCGCTTCCGGGGCCAGTACCAGATGTTGTAGCTGCTGTAACCGCGCAGATCGAACGAACTGTTGTCGTCGCTGGGATTGGTGTTGCCACGCTCGTCCAGCCAAATCCGCGATTTGCCGCTCTTGAACTTTTGCTTCAGGTCGTACTGGCTGGTGTTCTCACCGTCAGTCATCAGCACAACCACTTTCAGGGTGTTCTGGTCGCTATAAGATGCCGGACGGTTGGCGGCGCGGCTGTCGATCTTGCCTGCCGCTGCCATCTTGGCCGAGATATTGGCCATCGACGGATCCAGCAGGCCTACGCCCCACTTCATCCCCATATCAATGGCGGTCGCACCTTTGGCTTCCAGCTTACGCACTTCGGCTTTCAAGCCGCTGATGTCGTTGGCCATATACATGGGCGCGCCATAGTCGTCAGTCGGACACCAGGGCGCGGGGATCGAAGTTGTGTTCTGGCTGTTGCTGGTCGGGTCAAAGTGGGCCAGTCGCTCGATCTCGTCGGTCTGGCTGATGGCCACGCTGGAAAAGGCGCTGTTGGGGAAACGCGGGCAGTTCGAATAGCTATGCTCTTTGCTTAGATTGAAGTTCGCCGCGAACTCCGAACCAAGGTTCACAATGCCGCTGTAGGGTACGATCGAGACCGTGGTCAGGCCCTCTTCGCCTTCCATCACCACCGCGTCGATGAACTCTTCTGCCGCGTCCTTCAGCTTGCCGATCTTGTTGTTCGTCGCCATCGAACCCGAGACGTCGACCACCAAAGACACTTCCACGTTGCTCACGGCTTCTTCTGCGGCACCCGACGCCAGCGCTGTCAGGCTGGAACCGAAATTGACGAAGTTCTCGACACCGCTGTCATCCATTGCGTTGTAGACGTTGGTCGCGTCCCGACGATACCCGCTGTCATCTTCGCCCAGAAAGATCGTCTGAACGGATACCGAGGCATCTGCGGACACGCGGCGCTTGTTCAGACCTTCGACCACTTCGACGTTGGTCAGTGAGGCCGCAGCGCCAGCAGCGTTAAAGTAGCTTTTCACCACCTCTGTAGGATCGCCCGTCTGACTCAGGTCGGCTGCCGCCAGAACGGCGGTGTCCAATGTGTTTTGCAGTCGCGTGCGCTCGAACTCGTGCATCATCACGTCGATGCCGACATAGCCGAACCACAACATGAAGGGGACCTGCCACAGAACCTGCAGCGAGATCACACCATCTTCACTTACAAGAAAGTCGCGGACTGTCTCGGTAAATGGGTGCGTGATGTCTGTCCTATGGGACGTGCTGGTTTTCATAGGGGCTCACCAAAAAGGATACTCATATTCAAATTGACGTATCGCGTTGTCCTGTGGCGAGAATTGGGCAACACGATGGCATACAAGGAAAAATATCACCTTTTGGTAACTATTTTACCCGAACGGACAGGTCATTTCTGTAATTTTTAATAACATACACAAAGAGATAGACCCTCTGTCGAAAGGTGCGGTGCGCGGAAAAGGTTAATGTGTAACTCTGAATTTATCCACAGGCAGGGCTGAGGAGGCCCGCGCCGTGCATAAGTGACCGGAGGAACGAGCCTATGCAGCCAATGAATGAGCCAAGTTTCCGTCAGAGCGTCGAGCTGATGTTCAACCGCGCGGTATCCCTAATGGATCTCAGTCCGGGTCTTGAGGAAAAGATACGGGTCTGCAACTCGACCTATACGGTGCGCTTCGGGGTGCGTCTGCGCGGACAGATCTTTACCTTTGTCGGTTATCGCTCGAACCACTCGGAACATATGGAGCCCGTGAAGGGCGGTATCCGCTATGCACTTTCGGTCAATCAGGATGAGGTCGAGGCGCTGGCGGCGCTGATGACCTTCAAATGTGCGCTGGTTGAGGCGCCCTTCGGGGGCTCTAAGGGCGGGCTTTGTATCGATCCCACCCAGTGGGAGCCCCATGAGTTGGAACAGATCACCCGCCGCTTTGCTTATGAGCTGATCAAGCGTGACCTTATTAACCCCAGCCAGAATGTCCCCGCGCCGGACATGGGCACGGGCGAGCGTGAGATGGCTTGGATCGCCGACCAATACGCGCGGATGAACACCACCGACATCAACGCCAAGGCCTGTGTCACCGGCAAACCCCTGAATGCGGGCGGTATCGCGGGCCGTGTCGAGGCCACAGGCCGCGGCGTCCAATACGCCCTGCGCGAATTCTTCCGCGACAAGCGCGATATGGAAAAGGCTGGGATGACCGGTAGTTTGGATGGCAAGCGCGTGGTCGTGCAGGGCCTCGGGAATGTGGGCTATCACGCGGCCAAGTTTCTGCAGGAAGAGGACGGCTGCAAGATCATCGGCATCATCGAGCGCGATGGCGCGCTATTCAATGAGGCCGGTCTGAATGTGCAGGCTGTCCGTGACTGGATCGTCAAGCCTGGGGGCGTAAAAGGCTTTCCCGATGCGTCCCATCACGCCGAAGGCGCGGCGGTGCTGGAGGCAGAATGCGACATTCTGATTCCGGCGGCGATGGAAGGCGTGATCAACATGACCAACGCCGAGCGCATCAAAGCGCCTCTGATCATTGAGGCCGCGAACGGTCCCGTCACCGCTGGTGCTGACGACATCCTGCGCCAGAAGGGCACGGTGATCATTCCCGACATGTACGCCAACGCGGGCGGTGTGACCGTGTCCTACTTTGAATGGGTCAAGAACCTGAGCCACATCCGCTTTGGCCGCATGCAGCGCCGTCAGGAAGAGGCGCGGCACGAGTTGATCGTGAAGGAACTGGAACGTCTGGACCATTATCTTGGCGACGCGTGGTCGATGACGCCGGACTTCAAAGAGAAGTATCTGCGCGGGGCAGGGGAACTGGAACTGGTCCGCTCGGGTCTGGATGACACCATGCGCATCGCCTACCAGTCCATGCGTGAGGTCTGGCATGGGCGCGATGACGTGGAAGATCTGCGGACTGCGGCCTATCTGGTCTCGATTGACCGGATCGCCAAGGGCTATGTGGCGAAGGGGTTGTAGGTCTTTCCTGCGCTGCGCCCTTGTGGGGCGGCGCAGTGAGTATTTTTCTCAAGAAGAAGCATAGCGGTCTGCCCTTTGGGCGGGCCGTATTTTATGAGTATTTTTGCAATAAAGAAGTTGCTTGCGGCGGTGCGGGGTGGCGTGAGTGTGTTCGAGGCGTCTGGACAATGGCGGCGGCTGGGCCGATATTTATGCCATGAGCCTGCCCCCTGGATTTCTGGATGAACTGCGTAACCGTGTGAGCCTGTCCCATGTGGTCGGGCGCAAAGTCATGTGGGATACGCGCAAGTCCAATCAGGCCAAAGGCGACATGTGGGCACCGTGCCCCTTTCATCAGGAAAAATCCGCGTCTTTCCATGTGGATGACCGCAAGGGCTTTTACTACTGTTTCGGGTGTCACGCGAAGGGGGATGCGATCTCATTCGTCCGTGAGACCGAGAATGTGGAGTTCATGGAGGCGGTCGAGATTCTGGCCCGTGAAGCGGGATTGCAGATGCCTGCCCGTGATCCGCAAGCGGCCAAGAAGGCCGACCGGCGCAGCCAGCTGGTCGAGGTGATGGAAGAGGCGGTGAAGTATTACCGTCTTCAGTTGCGGACCGGTGCGGCCTCTGAGGCGCGGGCCTATCTGGATCGCCGTGGTCTGGATCTGGCAGGGCAGGACCGGTTCGAGATCGGCTATGCGCCTGATGACCGTCAGGGGGTGTTCCGCCATCTGACGGGCAAGGGGATTGCCGCCGATCTGGTGGTGGCCGCCGGACTATGCGCCGAGCCGGAAGGGGGCGGGGCGCCTTATGATCGGTTCCGTGGCCGCATCATGTTCCCGATCCGCGACGGGCGGGGGCGCTGCATCGCCTTTGGCGGACGATCATTGGACCCCAACGCGCGGGCGAAATATCTGAACAGCCCCGAGACCGAATTGTTCGACAAGGGGCACAGTCTTTATAACCACGCCCCTGCACGGGAAGCCGTTGGTAAGGGCCAGCCACTGATCGTGGCTGAGGGCTACATGGACGTGATCGCCCTGTCGCTGGCCGGTTTCGGCGGCGCTGTGGCGCCTTTGGGCACTGCGATCACCCCCGGTCAGCTAGAGTTGATGTGGCGGATCAGTCCCGAGCCGGTGATCGCACTGGACGGGGATAAGGCGGGCCTGCGGGCGGCTTATCGCTTGATCGACGTGGCGCTGCCGTTGCTTGAGACAGGCCGCGCCTTGCGGTTCTGTTTGATGCCCGAAGGGCAGGACCCTGACGATCTGATTAAGGCCAAAGGCGCGGGCGCCATGAAAGAGCTGCTGGAGGGGGCGATGCCCTTGGTCAGCCTCTTGTGGCAGCGGGCCACCGAAGGGCAGGTCTTTGACAGCCCCGAACGCAAGGCCATGCTGGACAAGCGCCTGCGGGACGAGATTGGCCAGATCAAGGACCCCAGCCTGAAGGGCCATTACGGCGAAGAGATCAAGGAACTGCGCTGGACGCTGTTCCGTGGCAACCGTGGCGGCGGCAATCAGGCGGCGCGTCCTGCGTTCCAGCCCGGTGCACGGACGGGTGGACGAGGCGGGCGCTGGCAACCTGCACCGGTGCCTTTGGTCAGCACGAAACTGTCGCCACTGGTGGCGGGGGATGAGGATTTTCAGGTCTTTCTGCGCGAAGGGATCATTCTGGCGACCTTGATTGCCAATCCTGGCACGTTGGAGCGGTTCGCCTATATCCTTGAACGGATGGAATGCAGGAACCACGATCTGCGCTGCATTCGTGATGCATTACTGGAATGTGAGACCGATTGCGCCGATCTGCGGGCTGAGGTTTCGGGCAGAATCGGCCATGAGGCCCTTGAAAACCTGTTTGCGCAGCGCCACATCACCATTTGCCCGTCCGTGCGGCAGGCGGGCGATCAGGACATTGCGGTGATGACCCTTGCGGAAGAGGCGGCCAAATTGACCGCTCAGCGGGGGCTCATGGCGGAAATCGACGAGGCCAGTGAGGAATTGTCGATGGAGGCCGGTGAATCCGTGACCTGGCGCTTGGGACAGGCCGCGCTGACCTATGACCGGGCCACGCGCGCGCAGCAGGAGGATACGGCCGAATATGAGACCGCGCCCAACGGGGTGCGAATCAATCGGGATGAGAAAGATGCGTTCGCAGACCTGCTGGCGCGTCTCACAAAAACGGGCAAAGATTGAACTTACAGGTGATTCGGGCGAAAAAGAGCGTCCCATAGGGTGCGCGAATCAATTGGAGCGGTTATTGAGTCGTTTCAATCCGCCTCGCGAATCACCGCCCGCCAAGGAGCAAAGACCACATGGCAGCCAAAGATACCGAAGACCGTAAGGACGACGATCAGGATCAGGACGTCTCGCTTGATATGAGCCAGGCCCAGGTCAAAAAGATGATCGCCGAAGCGCGGGAGCGGGGCTACATCACTTATGACCAGCTGAACCAGGTGCTGCCGCCGGATCAGGTGTCCTCGGAGCAAATCGAAGACGTTATGTCGATGCTGTCCGAAATGGGCATCAACGTGATCGAGGACGACGAAGAGGCCGAGGAAGAGGACAAGGGCGGCACCGAACTGGTGACGACCGACCGCGGTGGCGCGGTTGCCTTGGCTGGCGCAGAGAAAGAAAAGCTGGACCGTACGGACGACCCCGTCCGCATGTACCTGCGCGAGATGGGCAGTGTGGAACTGCTGTCGCGCGAAGGCGAAATCGCTATCGCGAAACGCATCGAGGCTGGCCGCAACACCATGATCGCGGGCCTGTGCGAAAGCCCGCTGACCTTCCAGGCGATCACCATCTGGCGTGACGAACTTCTGTCCGAAGACATTCTGCTGCGCGATGTAATCGATCTGGAAACCACCTTCGGTCGCGGTAACGGCGAGGAAGATGACGAAGAGCCCGTCGTGGACGCGGCTTCGGTCTCGGGTGGCGAGGGCGGTGCAAACCGCTCGAACGAACAGGAATATGATGCGGACGGCAATTTGATCCGCAGCGACGACGACGATGACGAAGACGAACAGGCCAACATGTCGCTGGCCGCGATGGAAGCGGCGCTGAAGCCGCGCGTTCTGGAAACTCTGGACCGTATCGCCGAAGACTTTGTCGCCCTGTCGGAAATGCAGGACCTGCGTATCTCGGCAACCCTGAACGAGGATGGCTCGTTCTCGGATGCGGACGAAGATATGTACCAGAAGCTGCGTTCGGAGATCGTTGAACTGGTGAACCAGCTTCACCTGCACAACAACCGTATCGAGGCGCTGATTGACCAGCTCTACGGCATCAACCGCCGCGTGATGGCGCTGGACAGTGCCATGGTCAAACTGGCGGATCAGGCGCGCATCAACCGTCGTGAATTCATCGACGAATACCGTGGCAACGAACTGGACCCCAACTGGCTGGACCGTATGGGCGAGAAGCCCGGTCGTGGCTGGCAGGCGCTGATCGAACGCTCGGCGGACAAGATCGAAGAACTGCGCAACGACATGGCGCAAGTCGGTCAGTACGTGGGTCTGGACATCAGCGAATTCCGCCGCATCGTCCAGCAGGTCCAGAAGGGTGAAAAAGAAGCCCGTCAGGCCAAGAAAGAAATGGTCGAGGCGAACCTGCGTCTCGTGATCTCGATCGCCAAGAAATACACCAACCGTGGCCTGCAATTCCTTGATCTTATTCAGGAAGGCAACATCGGTCTGATGAAGGCCGTGGACAAGTTCGAATACCGCCGCGGTTACAAGTTCTCGACCTACGCGACTTGGTGGATCCGTCAGGCGATCACCCGCTCGATCGCGGATCAGGCACGGACCATCCGTATCCCTGTCCACATGATCGAGACGATCAACAAACTGGTCCGTACCGGCCGCCAGATGCTGCACGAGATCGGCCGCGAACCGACCCCGGAAGAACTGGCGGAAAAGCTCCAGATGCCTCTGGAGAAGGTCCGCAAGGTCATGAAGATCGCGAAAGAGCCGATCTCGCTCGAAACCCCCATCGGGGACGAGGAAGATTCGCAGCTTGGCGATTTCATCGAAGACAAGAACGCGATCCTGCCGCTGGATTCGGCCATTCAGGACAACCTGCGGGAAACCACCACCCGCGTTCTGGCCTCGCTCACGCCCCGTGAAGAACGTGTCCTGCGGATGCGTTTCGGCATCGGCATGAACACCGACCACACTCTGGAAGAGGTCGGCCAGCAGTTCAGCGTGACACGCGAACGTATCCGTCAGATTGAGGCGAAAGCGCTGCGCAAGCTGAAGCATCCGTCGCGCTCGCGTAAACTGCGGAGCTTCCTCGACCAGTGAGGACGCTCATCGCCTTTGCAATCGTGTTTGGCGCGGGGATCGGGTTGCCGGTCCTCGCGCTTTTCAATTGTAGCGGCTGGAACGAAGGCTCGATGCGGGTTTCGTCCTGTATTGTCGACACGCCAGATCTGCGGGAATGGTCTGAAATTCTTTATGGATTTCTGTTGCTTGCGTCCTTCTTGGCGGGCATCCCGCTGTTGATCTATCTGGCGTTCCTGATCGCACTGGCCCTGTTCATCCGGTGGGCCCTTCCGAAAAAGCCACGCTAGAAAGATAC
>JAYZYX010000284.1:0-5552 GCA_036139795.1 Pseudomonadota bacterium
GCCCTTCTGCGAGAAGTAGCGGCAGGCTTTCAGACCGTCGAGGGTCAGGGGCAGCTTGATCACAACATTGTCGGCGATCTTTGCCAGATGCTCGCCTTCTGCGACCATCCCGTCATAGTCCATCGCGGCGACTTCTGCCGAGACGGGGCCTTCGACCAGCTCGCAAATTTCGGCGATGACTTCTTTGAAGTCGCGGCCCGATTTTGCGATCAGGCTGGGGTTGGTGGTCACACCATCCAGCAGGCCGTAATCGTTCAGTTCCTTGATTTCCTCGACAACTGCGGTATCGACGAAGAATTTCATGGCTTCTCTCCTGGTTAGCCCATCCGTGCGTTTGCACGTGCGATGATGGCCTCTTTGGTAATTCCGAATTGTTCATACAGCGCCTCGGCGGGGGCCGAAGCACCAAAGCTGGTCATGCCGATCACATCGTCCTCGCTGGCCACATAGCGGGTCCAACCGAACTTTGCTGCGGCCTCGATGGCGATGCGCGGGGCGTTGCCCAGAGTCGCGGCCTTATAATCATCATCTTGGGTCTCGAACAACTCCCAGCTTGGCATTGAAACCACAGCTACGGATTTTCCGGCCTGATGCAGGGCCTCAGCGGCTTCAACGGCAAGGGAAACTTCGGTGCCGGTGGCCAGAAGGGTGACGTCGCGTCCCGTACCGAACTGACGGATCACATAGGCGCCCTTTGCGCTGAGGTTTTCGCCGGTTTCTTCGCCGCGCAGTTGCGGCACGCCCTGACGACTGAGCGCCAGAAGCGACGGGGTTTTGGCGCTGCGCATGGCGATGTCCCAGCATTCCAGCGTTTCCACCACATCGGCGGGGCGGAAGGTGTAGAGGTTGGGCATGGCACGAAGCGAGGCAAGGTGTTCCACCGGCTGGTGGGTTGGGCCGTCTTCGCCAAGGCCGATGGAGTCGTGGGTCATGACGTAGACCGTGGGGATTTCCATCAGGGCCGAGAGGCGGATGGCGTTGCGCACATAATCCGAGAACACCATGAAGGTGCCGCCGTAGGGGCGCAGGCCGCCGTGGACCAGCATGCCGTTCATGGCCGCGCCCATCGCGAATTCGCGCACGCCATAGCCCACATAGCGGCCCGATTTGGCGGCGGTGAACTGGCTGTCCACGGCTTTGACGCGGGTCAGGTTCGAGCCGGTCAGGTCCGCCGAGCCGCCGATCATCTCAGGCAGGGCGGGGGTGATGGCCTCAAGGGCGATCTGGCTGGCCTTGCGGGTGGCGACCTTTTGCGGATTGGCGAAAAGGGCGGCGCGGGCCTCTGCGATGGCCTTGTCATAGGCCGCGGGCAGGGCGCCCGTCAGGCGGCGGTTGAATTCGGTGCGGGTGGCGGTGTCTTTGGTGGCAAGGCGGCCTTCCCACATCTTGCGTGCCTCTTGCCCACGAATACCGATATCGCGCCATTGACCCAGTAGGTCATCAGGGATGTGGAAGGGCTCGGATGTCCAGCCAAGGGCGGCCTTGGCGGCTGCGGCCTCATCCTTGCCTAGGGGCGAGCCGTGGCTGCTGGCGGTGCCCGCTTTGGTGGGCGCGCCAAAACCGATGACGGTCTTCATGGCGATCAGACTGGGTTTGCCGGTTTCCGCCTTGGCGGCGGTCAGGGCTGCGTCCAGATCAGCGGGGTTGTGGCCGTCACAGGACTGCACGTGCCAGCCGCAGGCAGCCAGACGGGCAGGGATATCTTCGCTGAACGAGACCGAGGTCGGGCCGTCGATGGTGATCTCATTGTCATCGTAAAGCACGATCAGTTTGCCAAGGCCAAGGTGGCCCGCAAGGCTGATCGCTTCTTGGCCGATGCCTTCTTGAAGGCAACCGTCGCCAAGGAACACATAGGTGTGGTGATCGACAAGATCGCTGCTGAACTCATCAGCCAGACGGCGCTCGGCCATGGCCATGCCGACGGCATTCGCGATGCCTTGGCCGAGGGGGCCGGTGGTGGTCTCGATTCCCTTGGCGTGGCCGTATTCGGGGTGGCCTGCGGTGATCGCGCCTTGCTGGCGGAAGTTTTTGATCTGCTGGAGGGTCATGTCCTCATAGCCGGTCAGGTGCAGCAGGCTATAGAGCAGCATGGAGGCGTGGCCGTTCGACAGAACCACGCGGTCGCGGTCGGGCCAATCGGGGTTTTTCGCGTCGAATTTCAGGTGGTTGCGGAACAGCACGGTGGCCGCGTCTGCCATGCCCATAGGCGCGCCGGGGTGGCCGGAATTCGCGGCCTCGACCGCGTCGATCGACAGGGCGCGGATGCAATTGGCCAGAGCAAAGGTTTCGGGATCAAGGGCGGCTTTTTCGGAAACGGAAAAATCTTTGGGCATGTGAGTCCTCCTCATATGGCGCTGGTGTTAGCGCCCAAACTGACTCGTCACAAGAAAAAATCACAAAATCACAAAATTTATGTTGATCATGTTATGTTTGGTGTTACGACTGCATCCAGCGTTTCGCTGAGGTATTTGGACCAAAGTGAAACAGAAGAAGGCTCTGGGGCGATGAAACGGGACGACAGGCAGGCAGCGATTATGGACCTCTTGGTCGAGCAGGGCTCGGTCGAGTTGGAGGATCTTGCGCAGCGTTTTGCCGTGTCCAAGATGACGATCCACCGCGATCTGGATGAGTTGGAGCAGTCGGGCGTTCTGCGGAAGATCCGTGGCGGCGCGACCACCGAGGCGGGCACGCAGTTCGAATCCGATTTCCGTTTTCGCGAGCGGCGCAGTGGCGCGGCGAAAGAGCGGATGTGTGATGCGGCCTTGGCGCTGGTTGAGCCGGGGATGACGGTGATGATCAACGACGGCTCGACCGCTGCCGTGTTGGGGCGGCGTCTGGTGGAAAAGCGCCCCCTGACGGTGATCACCAACAATGCCGCTGTGATCGATGCGTTGCGCGATGAAAACGGGATCACTCTGATCACATTGGGCGGCACATATTCGGCCAAGTTCAACGCCTATTTCGGTGTGGTGACCGAGGGGTCACTGGCGCAGTTGCGGGCCGATATCGCCTTTATCTCGGTGCCCGCGGTGGCGGGGATGGAGGCGTTCCACATGGATGACGAAGTGGTGCGCGCCAAGCGCGCCATGCAGCATGCGGCGCGGCAGAATGTGCTGTTGGTGAACCATGCCCGCTTTGACCGCACGGCCCTGCACAAGCTGTGCGATCTGACCGATTACGCTGCGATTATTACTGATGACACCCCCTCCGACGCCGCGCAGCGGGCGCTGGCGCAGGGCGGGGTGGCTTTGACCATTGCGACTGGGACCATTGCTACGGGGAGGACCTGAGATGACCGCTGACTTTTGGATCGGCACCAGCTGGAAGATGAACAAGACCTTGGCCGAGGCGGTGGTTTTCGCCAAGGCTCTGGCCGTGGCGGATGGCGGGCGTGACGCGCGTATTCAGCGCTTTGTGATCCCGTCCTTCACCAATGTGCGTCAGGTGAAAGAGATCCTGAAAGACACCTCGGTCAAGGTCGGGGCGCAGAACATGCATTGGGCCGATGAGGGGGCTTGGACCGGCGAGGTCTCGCCCCTGATGCTGAAGGACTGCGCTCTGGATATCGTGGAACTGGGTCATTCCGAGCGCCGCGAGCATTTCGGGGAAACCGATGAGACCGTGGGTCTGAAGACCGAAGCGGCTGTGCGTCATGGCTTGATCCCGCTGATCTGCATTGGCGAGACCTTACCCGAGCGTGAAGCTGGCCGCGCCGCCGATGTGCTGGAAGCGCAGGTGCGCGGTGCCTTGTCGAAGCTGTCGGGTGACCAGAAAGCCGCGCCGATCCTGCTGGCCTATGAGCCGGTCTGGGCTATTGGCGTGAACGGCATTCCCGCGACCTCTGACTACGCAGACGCCCGTCAGGCCGAGATCATCGCCGTGGCGCAGGATGTATTGGGGCGCAAGGCGCCTTGCCTTTATGGCGGCTCGGTCAATCCGGGGAACTGTGAAGAACTGATTTCCTGCCCGCATATCGACGGGCTGTTTATCGGCCGCAGCGCGTGGAACGTCTCAGGATATCTGGACATTCTGGCGAAATGCGCGGCCAAGATTTGATCTCTGACGGAGGAGAATACCTATGAAAATTGCAGTAGCAGGCGATAGCGCGGGCGAAGGTCTGGCCAAGGTTCTGGCGGATTATCTGGGCGCAAAATACGAGGTGTCTGAGGTATCGCGTACCGATGAAGGCCCTGACGCCTTTTATGCGAACTTGTCGGATCGGGTCGCGAACGGCGTGCTGGATGGCACCTATGATCGCGCCATTTTGTGCTGTGGCACTGGCATCGGCGTGTGTCTGTCGGCCAATAAAGTGCCTGGCATCCGCGCGGCGCAGACCCATGACACCTACTCGGCAGAGCGGGCGGCGCTGTCGAACAACGCGCAGATCATCACCATGGGTGCGCGTGTGATCGGAACGGAACTGGCCAAGGCGATTGCCGATGCCTTCTTGTCGAACAGCTTTGACGAAGGTGGCCGGTCGGCTGGTAACGTTGATGCTATCAACGCGCTGGATACGAAATACCGCAAGTGACCTCCCAGGGCTTGCGGGAAGGGGCGCTGTGCTTGTGAAGGCACGGCGCTCTTTTGTTTTGGCCCCTCGCTTTTGCTGGGGGCGGGCGTAGGATTGTCCCCGAGTCGCGTTTGAAAGGTGCTACGATGTCCGACACGTCCAAGCTTTTGACCGGAGGCAATCCGCAGATCGCCAAAGGGGACGGTGACGATGTGGTCGAGGCATATCTGCAGGCGGTGCCCGGTTGGAAATACCCGTTGGCGCGACGGCTTGATGAGATGGTGATGGAGATCGTGCCGGATGTGCGCAAGGCCGTCCGCTGGAACCAGCCATTCTACGGCACGGACGGGGCCACGTGGTTCTTGAGCTTTCATTGCCTGACCCGCTACATCAAGGTCGCGTTCCACAATGGCTCAGACCTTTGCCCGTTGCCGCCCGTCACGTCGAAACAGGCGCGGGTGCGCTATTATCATGTGTTCGAGGATACAGGCGTGGATGCGCCCCAGTTCACCGACTGGGTCCGGCAGGCCAGCGCTTTGCCCGGTGCGGCGCTGTTTAAATCCGCCGAATAGGAGGTCGGGACGCGGCCCCTTGCAGGGCCGCGCAAGGCGTTATTTTTCGGCTTCCATGCAGCGCAGGTAAGCCTCGACCTCTTCTTTGGCACCGAAAATCAGGGCCGAGTGTTCGTGCCCGTCGGTGGCAACCTTATCAAGGATCGGCTGGTGGCCGTCGGTGGCCAGACCGCCTGCGGCCTGCATCAGATAGGCCATCGGCATCGCCTCATAAACCAGACGCAGGCGGCCGTTCTCATAGCCAGCGCGGCGGTCGCCGGGGTAGAGGAACATGCCCCCTTGCAGCAGGATGCGGTGCAGATCGCCCACGGCAGCGGCAGGCCAGCGCATGTTGTAGTTCTTGCCGCGCGGGCCATCCTTACCGGCCAGAATCTCGTCAATATATGCGGTCATGCCAGCGCCCCAGTGGCGGGCGTTCGATCCGTTGTAGGCGATGACTTTGGTGTCAGGCGCGATGGTCACATTCTCTG
>JAYZYX010000285.1:0-18260 GCA_036139795.1 Pseudomonadota bacterium
TTGTTGTGATGGACCACACCAACAAGCACGGCGAAAGCAAGCTGCTGAAAGAATGCACCCTGCCGCTGACCGGCAAATCGGTCGTGGACCGCGTGATCACCAACCTTGGTGTTCTGGACGTGGTCGAGGGCGGCCTGCGCATCGTGGAATGCGCCGAAGGCGTCACCGAAGCCGAACTGCGCGCCGCGACCGAAGCCACAATCGTGGATTAACGAGTATCCGCACAAGTTTCCGTGCACTAAGGGGCCTTCGGGCCCCTTCTTTTTTGCCGCTTGTGATTATTCGGTCTTGGCAATCTCGACGTTGATGCCCTTGTCGCGCATCCGCTCGATATGCTCGGGCGCGGTGTTGTCATCAACGATGACGGTGTCGAATTCCGTCAAGGATGCAAAGCTGTGCAGCGCTCGCTGGTCGAATTTCGTGTGATCTGCCAATAGGATAGACCGCTCCGAGCTGGCCATCATCGCCCGTTTGGTTTCCACCATCTCGGGGCTTTGGTGATAGACCACATCATTGGCAATCGCAGACATGGACACAAAGAACGTGTCTGCGCGGACCTCTGCGATCTGGCTGCGGGTCATGCGGCCCATAAAGGCGTTACACCAGTTGAAGAACTGGCCGCCCAAGGCGATCAGGGCAATCTCGCGCACCTCTTTCAACTCGTTAATCATCAGAAGCGAGTTGGTCAGAACTGTCAGCGGGGTCTTTTGTTCTAGCAGGTGGACCATCTGCCAAACGGTTGTCGAGTCGTCCAAGAACACCGCCTGACCGGGTTCGATAAACTCCATTGCTTTCTGGGCAATGGCGCGTTTTTCCGCCACCTGACGGGAGGACCGGTAGATGTCGCTGCTCTCGATCAGGTTGGTAGGGGCGGCAGAAACGATCCCACGCGTCTTGCGCAACAGGCCAAGGCTGACCAGTTCGTCCAGATCGCGGTGGACGGTCATCAGGCTGATGCCAAATTTGTCGGTCAGGTCTTCGATGCGCATGGTGCCCTCGGCCATGACGGCCTCGGTGATCATTTTGCGACGGGCCAACTGGCGGGCCTGACGGCTGTCGGCGGGCATCTTTTCCGCCATCAGGCGATCAAATGCGGGTTCGGACTGCGGTGTGTTCTTGGTCATTTTTTGTGCTCCACATCTTTCCCATTAGATCGAAAGCGCGGCTAAAGCAAAGCATAGGCGTAAATTGGCGGTGGAATTGGTGTTTCAGGATCTAATTTTGGCCATCCATGCGGCTGTTCGATAACGCGCAGTTGATGTGTAGATGCAGCATTTTCGCGGTTTGATCATAGGTAAAGACAGAACGCCCGACGGAAAGGCCACACCGCCGCGTAGGACTTTCAGGAAAAAATGTGAGCGCCGCTTCGGCAAAAATCAAAGAGTTGCAATAAGATGACTTTCCCCTCTCTTCCGTTTCGTACCGCTGCGGCCTTGGCCTGCGCGGGGCTTCTCTTTAGTGCGGGCCATGCTGTGGCGCAGCAAATGCCCGGGCCTGCTGGTCCGGCTGCCGTTGGCGTGGTGACGCTGCAAACAACTGAGGTGCCCTATACGGTCACATTGCCGGGGCGGGCGGTTGCTTTTGAGCAGACTGACATTCGTCCCCGTGTGGAAGGTACCATTGAAGAGATCGTCTACACCCCCGGTCATCCGCTTGAAGTGGGCGATGTTTTGTATCGGATCGAAGGGGACAGCTATGAGGCGGAACTGGCCGCCGCCGAGGCCGCGGTTGCAGGGGCAGAGGCCAGCGTGACCGCCGCCAAAGCAACGCTAGAGCGCTATCAGAAGCTAGACGGTGTGGGCGTGACCCGCGAAAGTGTCGAGACCGCAGAGGTCAGCCTGATGCAGGCCGAAGCCGATCAGCGCTCGGCGGAGGCTGCGTTGAAAACCGCGCAACTGAATTTGAAGCGGACAGAAATTACTTCGCCTATTCAGGGGGTTGCCGATGTGTCAAAGGTCTCGGTCGGGGCGCTGGTGACAGCGAACCAAAGCGATGCGCTGACCACCGTCACGCGTCTGGACCCGATCTATGTGGACCTCACCGAATCCAGCGCCCGCCTGCTTCGTGTACGCGAACAGATCGACGCCGGTGATCTGGCCCAGTCGGATAAGCTTCAGATCGATCTGACCCTTGAGAACGGCGCGACCTACAGCGCGGGCGGCACGCTTGTTTCCCCCGGCTTTAGCGTTTCATCAACCACTGGCGCGGTAGAGTTCCGCATCCAGTTCGACAATCCCGACCGCAAGATTCTGCCCGGCATGTTCCTTCGCGCCAATATACAGATTGGCAGCCGTAATGCGCTGCTGGTGCCCCAGCGGGCAACCACCCGCAGTGCCTCGGGCGATCTGACGGCGTTTGTGGTCAAGGATGGCAAGGCCGAGAAGGTCGTTCTGACCGAAGCAGGCAGCTACCAGAATGCATGGGTGGTGACAGAAGGTGTGGCAGATGGCGATGCATTGGTGGTGGACGGGTTGCGCAATCTGCGTGACGGCGCGGAGGTTGCGCCGACACCCGTGACCATCGATGAAAACGGGGTCGTGCAAAATGCTGCCGCCGCCCAAACCCCTGCGGCGGAGTAAGTAATTTGGTTAATTTCTTCATCCACAGGCCAATCTTTGCGTGGGTTCTGGCCATTGTCACGATGCTGGCAGGGGCGTTTTCGCTGACCCAGTTGCCTGTCTCCCAATACCCAGAGGTCGCGCCTACCACGGTGCGCGTGTCGGCCACCTATTCCGGCGCGACGGCCAGCGCAGTTCAAAACTCGGTCACCTCGGTGATTGAGGACTCGATGACCGGCATCGACGGGCTGCTCTACATGACCTCGGATTCGTCCGAAGGTTCGGCCAGCCTGACCCTGACTTTTGACGAAAGCGTCGACGGCATCGATGCCCAGAACGAGGTTCAGACCCGTGTCCGGCAGGTGGAAAGCCAGTTGCCCGATAGCGTGCAGACGCGGGGCGTGACGGTGCGCCGCTCGACCAGTTCGATCCTGCTGGTGGGGGCGCTGGTGTCCGAAGATGGCAGCTATTCGCAGGTCGAACTGGGCAACCTCTTGGATGAAACGATCTCTGGCCCTGTGCAGCGGACCGAAGGCGTTGGCGGCATTAACATTTTTGGCTCTGGCTATGCCATGCGGATCTGGATGGACCCGCTGAAACTGGTGCAATACCAGCTGACCCCGTCGGACATCACCAGCGCGGTTCAGGCCCAGAATACAACGGTGTCTGTGGGCAGCCTTGGTACCCAGCCGACCGTGCAGGGCCAGCAGTTCACCGCCACGATCACTGCCCAAAGCCAGCTTACCAGCGTGGAAGAGTTTGAAAGCATTCTGATCAACACTGATCAGGACGGTAGCGCGGTCTATCTGGGGGATGTCGCGACCATTGAAATCGGGCAGGAGAGCTATGGCGGAGACAGCCGTTTCAGCGGCAAGAACGCAGCCGGTTTCGGTGTGAACCTTGCCACGGGCGCGAACGCCGTGGACACGGCCGCCGCCGTGCGTGAAACCCTGACCGCGCTTGCGCCGTCTTTGCCGGAAGGCGTTGAAATTCAATACGCTTATGACACCTCGCCCTTCGTCGAACGCTCGATCGAGAAGGTGTATCACACCCTGATCGAGGCCGTGGTGCTGGTGTTCCTTGTGATCCTTGTGTTCCTGCAAAACTGGCGGGCGACGCTGATCCCGATCATCGCTGTTCCGGTGGTTCTGATGGGCACGTTCGCGGTGCTGGCGGCCCTTGGGTTCAGTATCAACACCCTGACCATGTTCGCGATGGTGCTGGCCATTGGCCTGTTGGTCGATGACGCCATCGTTGTGGTCGAAAACGTCGAGCGGGTGATGGATCAGGATGACCTGCAACCCTTGCCCGCCACCGAACGCAGTATGGGGCAGATCACCGGCGCGCTGATCGGTATCGCGCTGGTTCTGTCGGCGGTGTTTCTGCCGATGGCCTTCTTTGGCGGTTCGACCGGTGTGATTTACCGGCAATTCTCGGTCACGATCATCTCGGCGATGGTTTTGTCGGCGGTTGTGGCGCTGATCCTGACCCCTGCGCTTTGTGCCTCGATGCTGAAAAAGACCCACGGCACGCGTTTTGCACCCGCCAAGTGGTTCAACAACGGGTTCGAGCGTATGAACAAGGGCTACGTGGGCACCATTACGCGTCTGGTGCGCCGTCCACTGATCGTGGTGGTGGCGCTGGTGGCGATTGTGTTTGGCTCTTGGACCCTGTTTAACCGCCTGTCCTCGTCCTTTTTGCCGACCGAAGACCAGGGCATGTTGATGTCGATGATCCAACTGACCGAGGGCTCGACTTCGCAACAGACGCTTTCTGTGGTGCAAGAGATCGAAGATTACCTGCTGACTGAAGAAGGCGACACCGTTGCATCAACCTTTGCAGCGCTTGGTTTCGGCTTTGGTGGCAGCGGCCAGAACGTGGCGATGTTGTTTATCAAGCTGCACGACTTTGACGACCGGACAGCGGCGGAAGAGGCCGCAGGTGCCCTATCAATGCGCGCGAATATGCGCTTTGGCGGTCACCGTGCAGGGCAGATCTTCTTTATGCAGCCGCCGGCCATCCAGGGTATGGGGAACACCAACGGTTTCTCTATGTATCTGGTAGATAACGGAAATAACGGATACGATAGCCTTTTACAGGCGGCCAATGATCTGGTGGCCGCAGCCGCGCAGGACGATCGCCTGACGAACGTACGCGTCAGCGGGAATGAGGCCGAAAGCGCCCTGCGGATCAACATCGATCAGCAAAAGGCCGAAGCCTTGGGCGTGTCTCTAAGCGATGTGAACGGGATGTTGTCGGTGATCTTCTCGGGCTCTGAGGTGAATGACTTTGTGCTGAACAACAACCTGCGGCCAGTGATCGTGCAGGGGCAGGCGACCAGCCGGATGCAGCCCGAGGATATTGAGGATTGGTACGCCCGCAACACCAGCGGCGAGATGGTACCGTTCGCCAGCTTCCTGACGACTGAATGGATTTCGGTCCAGCCCAAGTTGGCCCGTTTTCAGGGGACCAACGCGATTGAGGTGTCGGGCAGCAACAGCGACAGCGCCTCATCCGGTGCGGCGATGGACGCGATGGAGCAGCTGACAGCAGCCATGGATGGCGGCTACGGCGTGGAATGGACGGGCCTTAGCTACCAAGAGCGTCAGTCCGGCGATCAAGCGCCCTACCTTTATGCGCTGGCCGTTCTGGTGGTCTTCCTCTGCCTTGCGGCCCTTTATGAAAGCTGGACGATCCCGTTCTCGGTCATGTTGGCGGTGCCCGTGGGCATTCTGGGCGCTTTGGCAGCGGCGTGGGCCTTTGGGCAGTCAAACGACGTCTATTTCAAGGTGGGTATTCTGACGACCATCGGCTTGGCGGCCAAGAACGCAATTCTGATTGTCGAGTTTGCCAAAGATCTGGAAGCGCAGGGAAAGGCCCTGATCGACGCCACGATCGAGGCCGCCCGCCTACGTCTGCGGCCCATTTTGATGACCTCACTGGCCTTTATGTTGGGGGTTGTGCCGTTGGCTACGGCCTCTGGTGCGGGGGCGGCAGCGCAGAATGCCATTGGCATCGGGGTGCTTGGGGGTATGGCCTCGGCCACGTTCATCGGGGTGTTTCTGGTGCCGTCATTCTACGTGCTGGTCCGCCGGATCACTGGTGCCAAGACCGCATAAACTGACTTGAACGAGCACGACTTAACGCCGCTTTCCGCGCCACGGAGAGCGGCGTTTTTGCGTTCGGCAACCCTCTACGGGCAGGGGGTAAAAGACCTCTGGAGGCTAATTTTCGCCGCCTCTGAGACGTTCTACTAAGCAAGATGCAGCATATGAAGCCGCAGCCATCGTGGTTGTGTCCTGCGTTGCTGGTGGCTTTTCGCTGTGCCGCGGGGCGGTTTCGGCGCATGAGCGCCCTCTGACACCCGTTCTGACGCTCTTTGAAAATTGGGACTTGGATGAAAAGAGTGCCTGTTTCATGGAAACGAGTGCAATTTTCATTGAATTGACGGCATATCTCGTAGATTTGACGAGATTTTTGTGAGCGAGACGTCAGGCAAAACAGTCCACCGCTCGTGGGCACGGAAATTTTAGAAAAGTAATGTTTTTCAGTGGTTTAGGTGTGGCGCGACAGAATTCATGAAAACCGGCGTTTTGTGAGCCGATTTTCGGTCCGCCACCGAGGTGAAAAACTTGCCTATCATCGCAAAGAAGGGGCGTTTCGCTGAATAGACAAATACTAACATTGAAACGAGCGCCGAATTCGTCGAAATGACGAAATATGCCACCAGTTTCAGCCAGCTTTACGCTCTGCGTCCTCGTCGGGGACCAGAATCCCGTATAGGTTGGGGATCGAGCCATTGTGGGCGACGACTTCGGTGGGCTCGGTCAGGAAACGCTCCATCTCGCCATGGATGGTCACGCCGCCCGCTTCCTGCACCATCAAGAGGCCCGCAGCGCCGTCCCAGATGCTGAGAACCTCTTCGTGGTAGCCGTCAAACCAACCCGCCAAAATGCCCACCAATCCGACGGTGGCTGCCCCGTGGCGGCGATGCTCGATATGAGCGGCCGCAAGGCGGTTGATCCGCTCGCCATAGTTTTCGATCCGCGTGCGTGGTGAATAGCCAACCGAGATCAGATGCCCCCGCCCACGGGGCATTCCGTCAAAGCGCACGGGCTTGCCGTTCAACTGCGCACCTTTGCCAGCCTCAGCGGTGGCCATGATATTGAGATCAGGCAAGAAAATCGCGCCATGGGTAAAGTTCTGCCCGTCGAAATACGCGATCGAGATGCCCCAGTCTCCCATCCCCCGCGCGTAGTTGGTGGTCCCGTCGATAGGGTCCACAATCCAGCACGCGGGGCCGTCGCCTTCCAGCCCGTTCTCTTCGCCAAGGACGGCATCTTCGGGGTAGACCTGCGCGATGCGCTTGCGGATCAGCGCCTCGACCGCCAGATCGGCGTTGGTGACGAAATCCATCGGTGCCTTGGATGTCACCGCCAGCCCTTGCGCCTGACCGCGCATCTCTTGTGCCAGAAGGCCTGCTTTGCGGGCCAATGCGGTGGCGAAACCAAGTCTGCTGGGGGTCATCAGGGGCGCTCCTGCGTGTTCGGGGTAAGCTATTGATGCGGGGATAGATTTGGAGTGTGACAACTTCAAGAAGAATGCAGGACGCCGCTGCCCATAGCCCAGCGTTTGCCTGAAATCGCGGCAGAAAGTGCTTGTTGCGCTGACGTAGTAGTTCGTGGATTTGCCTGAGAATAACATGGAAAAGACGTAACAAAACGTCGAACTGACTAAGTGCACGCATCCAATTGCCACTTCTGTCCCCTATCAGACCGCCAATGACCCATTGACCCGACACCATCCGTTCTCTGACGCTTGGGACATGAAAAACCCGGCGCGGAGGACGCACCGGGTTCTGGTTCTGGATTGCAAATGCAATCCGGGGGAGAGAGTTTGCGCCCTTAGGCGGCGGTTGCCTCGGCGGGCGGCTCGGCGGCGCCGGTCATGAAGGCCACAGCGTCCGACATGGTGTATTCGCCGGGGCGAATGGTGCAGAGGCGGCTGCCAAGACGGTGGACGTGGATGCGGTCCGCGACCTCGAACACATGGGGCATGTTGTGGCTGATCAGCACAATCGGGATACCGCGCGAACGTACGTCCTGGATAAGTTCCAACACCTTGCGGCTTTCCTTGACGCCAAGCGCCGCCGTGGGTTCGTCCAGAATGATCACTTTTGATCCAAATGCCGCCGCGCGGGCCACGGCCACACCTTGGCGCTGACCACCGGACAGGGTCTCGACCGCTTGGTTGATGTTCTGGATGGTCATCAGACCCAGATCATTCAGCTTTTCGCGGGCAAAAGCCTCCATCGCTTTATGGTCCAGCATCCGCAGGTACTTGCCCATGAAGCCGGGCTTGCGCAATTCACGGCCCACAAACATGTTGTCGGTGATCGACAGGGCAGGGGACAGGGCCAGCGTCTGGTACACGGTCTCGATGCCAGCGTCGCGGGCCTCAAGGGGTGATTGGAACTGGATGCGCTTGCCTTCCAGCGTGATTTCACCCTCATCGGGGATGACCGCGCCAGAGATTGCCTTGATCAGGCTGGACTTGCCTGCACCGTTGTCGCCGATCACGGCAAGGATTTCACCGGGGTAAAGGTCGAAGTCTGCCTGATCGAGGGCGGTGACTTTGCCGTAGCGCTTTACCAGACCACGGGCTTTGAGAATGGGTTCATGGGTCATTATGCCGACACCTTCCGGATCCATTGGTCAATCGAAACAGCAAGGATGATAAGCCAACCCACTGCAAACACCTGCCAGAGTACGTCCACACCGGCCAGCTTCAGGCCCGACTGGAACACACCCACGATCAGCGCGCCGAACAGCGCCCCTAGGATCGATCCGCGCCCGCCGAACAGCGAGATGCCCCCGATCACAACCGCGGTGATGGATTGCAGGTTGCCTTCATAGAATGCCTGCGGCGAGATCGAGCCGATGCGGCCCACGCTGCTCCATGCGGCGATGGCACAGACAAGGCCTGCCAGCATGTAGACCTGCACCAGCGTGCGGTCGGTGCGGATGCCTGCCAGCTCGGCGGCTTCTTTGTCGTCACCGATGGCGTAGACGTGGCGGCCCCATGCGGTTTTGTTCAACAGGAACCACAGGGCAAAGAACACGACGATCATCAGAAGCGAGCCATAGGTGACCCGTGCGCTGCCAAGCTTGAACGCTTCGCCAAAGAACTTCAGGGCGGCGGCGTTGGCGTCGATGTCCTGACTGCGGATGGATTGCGCGCCCGACAGCCACAGGTTCAGCGCGTAAAAGATGTTCCAAGTGCCCAAGGTTACGATGAACGGGGGCAGCTTGAGGCGGGTGACCATCAGGCCGTTCAAAAAACCCGCAGCGCCGCCGCCCGCGAAACCGATCAGCAGGGCGAAAAACGTGGGAACCCCGTAGCTTACGGCAAGGTTACCCATGATGACGCTCATTAGAACCATGATGGCGGCGACGGACAGATCGATGCCTGCGGTCAGGATGATCAGCGATTGCGCCGCTGCCAGAAGGCCGATGATCGATACCTGCTGCATGATCAGCGTCAGGTTAAAGGCGGAAAAGAATTTGCCCCCTGCGATCACGCCGAAGATCACCACCGACAGCACCAGCACGATGACCGGAACCAGCGTGGGATTGCCATGCAGCGCCTTCTGGATGTGATCCATCACGCCGCGGTGATTTTGCTCGAAACTGGCGACACGTTTGTCGCTTCGGTCGAGGGATGCTTCGAAATCCTGACCTTTCGGTCTGGAGACGGTCTCGTCGCTCATGGCGGTCCTCCTGCGCGGCTTGGGCGCCGCTTGGTGGTTTTCTTCAGGGGTTCGTTAAAAAATAGGGGACGGCTTGCACCGTCCCCCAAATCGTCAAATCGCTTGGATTAGCCCCAGCACTTGCCCAGGCCAGCTTCCGAGGTCAGCGATTCAAGGCCATCAACGGGCTTGTCGGTGATCAGCTCGACGCCGGTGTTGTAGAAGTCCAGACCTTCGGTGTTCTGGGGCTTCTCGCCGGTTTCTGCGAAGTGCTTGATCGCCTCAATGCCTTTGGATGCCATCAACAGCGGGAACTGCATCGAGGTCGCGCCGATCACGCCGTCCGCGATGTTCTGAACGCCGGGGCAGCCGCCGTCGACCGATACGATCAGCACGTCGTTTTCACGGCCAACCGACTTCAGCGCTTCGTATGCGCCAGCCGCTGCGGGTTCGTTGATGGTGTAGACCACGTTGATTTCGGGATCCTTCTGCAGAAGGTTCTCCATCGCGGTGCGGCCACCTTCTTCGTTGCCGTTGGTCACGTCGTTGCCGACGATACGCGCGTCATCTTCGTCACCGATGTCGGTGGGGTTCTTGATGTCGATGCCAAAGCCCTGCAGGAAGCCCTGATCGCGCAGATAGTCGACCGAGATTTCCGAAGCGTTCAGGTCCAGCAGCGCGATTTTCGCGTTTGCTGCTGCGTCGCCCAGAGTTGCTTTCGCCCACTCACCGATCAGAACGCCGGCTTTGAAGTTGTCGGTCGCGAAGGTTGCGTCGGCGGTGTCTGCGGGTTCAAACGGGGTGTCCAGCGCGATGACCAGCAGGCCAGCTTCGCGGGCTTGGGTCACAACGGGGGCCAGCGCACGGCTGTCCGACGGAGTGATCAGGATGCCCTTTGCGCCCGACGCGATGCATGTCTCGACTGCGGCAACCTGAGTTTCCACGTCGCCGTCGATCTTACCGGCGAAGGTCTGCAGGTTGATGCCGTTGGCTTCTGCGCCAGCAACCGCGCCTTCCTTCATTTTCACGAAGAAGGGGTTGGTGTCGGTTTTGGTGATCAGGCATGCGCCAACTTCGTGGCTGGCAGCCATTGCAGGCGCTGCGGCCATAGTTGCGATGGTGGCTGCACCCAGCAGCAGAGCGGTTTTGGTAGCGGTTTTGATCATGATTTCCTCCCAGATGTGTCTGATCAAAGATCGTCTCTCGGTTCGCCTCCCGAGCGAGCCTTGCGCCTATGAGAGACCGAATCAGTGCACCACGTCAATAAATAAATCACTGTGATTTATTATTGACAGACTGCCTAAATACTAGAACCTTGGGTAAGAGTTGATTTATACAGCGGCGCGCGCCTAACGGGTGGACTATGGAAAAAGAAAGACACTCAGGACAAATTGACCAAGCGGTCGGCGCGGTGCGCGGCACCAATCAAAGTGGGGTGCGGGCGCATAACGAACGTCTCGTACTTTCATTGTTGCGCCAGAAGGGCCCATTGGCCAAGGCTGAATTAGCAAGGCTTACAGGATTGTCTGCTCAGGCGGTCTCGGTAATCATGCGCGGCGTTGAGGCTGACGGGTTGATTAAAAAGGGAAATCCGGTGCGCGGGAAGGTGGGGCAACCCTCGGTCCCGATGGAGCTGGTTCCGGGCGGTGCGTTCTTTCTGGGCTTGAAAGTAGGGCGCCGCAGCCTTGATCTGATTCTCACAGACTTCCTTGGGAACATCCGGTCACGGGTCTATCTGACCCACAAATACCCGACCCCTGACGGGGTGGTTTTGTTCGCCGGTCACGGCATCTCTCAATTGTTAGAGCAGCTAACACCTGAAGAGCGGACCCGAGTCGCGGGCTTGGGAATCGCCTTGCCGTTCCGCTTGTGGGACTGGGCCGGTGTGCTTGGTGTAAATAAATCCGACATGGAAGACTGGCGTGATCGCGATATCCGCGCCGAGATCGAGGCCCGTTGGGACTTTCCCGTCTTCTTGCAGAACGACGCATCGGCGGCCTGTGGGGCAGAGCTGGTGTTCGGGAACTCTGACCGTCCCAGCGATTTTCTTTACTTTTTCATCGGCTTTTTCGTCGGTGGTGGGCTGGTCCTAGACAACGCCCTTTATACAGGGAAATCCGGCAACGCGGCGGCGGTCGGCTCGATGCCAATCGGGCGGCGTGGCGGCAAGATGTTGCAGTTGGTCGATGTGGCGTCTCTGTCCTGTCTGGAAACGGCGATGGCCCATCGCGGCCTGACGGCGGATGCGATCTGGTCCAATCCGGCCTCATGGCAGATTCCGCAGGGTATGATCGATGAATGGATCGACACGGCCAGTGATGGTCTGGCCTTTGCGATTGCTTCATCGGCGTCGTTGATCGATTTCAGCTGCGTGATGATTGACGGTTGGCTGCCCGATGCGGTGCGCGATGATCTGGTCGCGGCAACGCAGGCTAAGCTGGCCAGTATGAACACCGCAGGGATCGTGGTCCCAGACGTGCGCGCTGGCAGCATCGGTAGCGATGCCCGCGCCTTGGGGGCGGCAAGCCTGCCCCTGTCCCAGCGGTTTCTTGTTGACCGCAACGCCCTGATCAACGGCTAAGCCGCTGCCTCAGGATTTGGGACGCCGCACAAGAATGATCGCTGGACTAGTCACACCATCCTCGGCGACGCAGCGTGCCAGATCTCCTAGCGAAGTCCGCCAGATTGCCTCATTCGCGTGGGTGGCGTTGCTGACAATCTCAACCGTGCAATCAGGCGTTCCGCCGCTGGCCAGCAGGGTCTCAGCGATATCATCCGCACGGTTCACCGCCATATATAGCGCCAGCGTGGCCCCTTCGTTCAGCATCCGGCCCCAAACCGGATCAGTCGCACCAGGGCGGCAGGTGCCGGTGGACAGCACCACATGATCGGTCTGCCCGCGTTCGGTCAAAGCCCGCCCCAGTGATGCCGCCGCCGCACTGGCCGAGGTCACGCCGGGCACGATCTCAACCTCAATCCCCGCCGCTTGGGCAACGGACATCTCTTCGGTGCTGCGCCCGAAAAGAGAGGGATCGCCCGATTTCAGACGCACCACGTTCTTGCCCTCAAGGGCCGAGGCGACGATCACCTCATTGATCTTTTCTTGCGGCCACGAATGGGCGCCAACCTCTTTGCCGACGAAGACGCGTTCAGCGTCACGGCGGGCCAGTTCCAGTACATCAGGATCAACCAACCGGTCGTAATAGATGATATCGGCCTCTTGCAGACGGGCCACGGCCCGCAGCGTCAGCAAATCCCGCGCACCGGGGCCTGCGCCAACCAATGCGATCCGGCCCTTTTCAGGCGCGGTGATGCCGCCTGCCTCAATCTCTGCCGCGAGCATCTTGGCTGCGGTCTCTTCATCGCCGCCGCGATGGGTCTGCCACGCCGCGCCCGAGAACGCGCGCCGCCAAAAATCCCGCCGCATTTCTTTCGGCACCCGCATCGCCACAGCATCGCGCAGACGCCCCGCCAAAGCGGCAAAGCTGCCAAGGCGCGGGTCCAGCATCGTCTCGACTTCGGTCTTGATCTTGCGGGCCAGCACGGGGGCGGTGCCTTCGGTGCCGATGGCGACGACCACCGGATCGCGGTCCACCAGCGACGGAGTGGTCGCGTCGCACAGGTGCGGCTGGTCCACCACGTTGACCACGACGCCCGCCTCTTTTGCCAGCGCATGAATGCAGGCGTCCACAGCGGGGCAGCCAGTGCCGATGAAAACCAGCGCTGCATCCTTAAAGATCGCGGGCGTGATAGGACCTGCGTAATGGCTGGCGCGTCCTTGACTGACCAGCGCGGCCAGCTCTGGCTCCAGATTAGGCGCAACCAGTTCAATCGCGGCCTCGGTCTTTAGCATCAGGCGCGATTTTTGCGCCGCGGTTTCGTCACCGCCGACAATGACCACGCGCCGACCGGCCATGGTCAGGAACATTGGAAAGGATTTCATGGGCCGTCTCCCGTCAGGCGGTATGCAGAGCGGGTCGTGCCTCCCACAAACTGCGGGCAAGGTCCAGACCTGCCCCTTCTTGTGCCGCGCCGCTGACCTCTAGCGCAAGAGCAGCCGTGCCCAGAACAATCGCCTTGGCGTAATCGTCCTGATGACTGCCGTCCCAGAATTTGGTCAGGTATTCGGCCTCATGGGGGGTGTCTGTTTCCGACAGACGCTGGTGCACATCCAGAATGGGCTGCGCGGTATCGTTCCACAGTTGCCCGTCGCGAAGGCCATGCAAGGCGATGGGTTTTGCGGGGTTGCGTTCATATTCACCGCCGCCACCTTTCAGCACCGACAAACGCTGTTGCCCCAACAGGGCCGAGGCTTCGGCCTGTAGCGTCAGATAGGGCGGGTGGAACACGCCCTGTACTTGTGCTGCTGCCTGCGCGGGGTTCATTACGCGCATACAGGTGTTGATGCAGGACCGCACCCCCAGCACGTCGCGCAGTTTCAGTAGGGCCAGTCCCTGCGGCGCGAAATCCTCAAGCGGCAGATAGGCGATGCCTTCGCGGGCCAGAATATCTTGGGCGTCCAGCAGGCCCGAGGCCTTGGCGATGCCCACATGGGGCAGGGCGCCGCGCACGTCTGCGCCTTCGGCCTGATGGCTGTTCCATCCGTGCAAAAGCACCGGCACACCGGCCTGCGCCACCAGACGGGCGGACAGCAGGAACCACGGCAGACCTCGGCTGCGACCGGCTGCATAGGTGGGCCAGTCCAGACCCGGACGCGGGCCGCTCCATTCGGGCAGCGTTTCGCGGAAGGCGCGGACAAAGCCCGCGATTTCCTGCGGCTCTTCCCCACGATAGCGCATCAGCATCAACAGACCGCCCACAGCCTCACGCGCGCACTCACCCTTCAGGATGATTTGCATCGCCTCAAAGGCTTCGGTTTCGGTCAGATTGCGGCTGCGGCCGGGGCCGCGCCCTAGGATACGGACGTAAGGAGCAAGTTCATTCATTCAGCGGCCTCTTGGACGGGACGACGTGCCAGCAATTGTGCCAGCTCTGGGCGGCAAGAGCCACAGCTTGTCCCTGCTCCAAGTGCTTCGCCAATCTGGGCCACACTGGTCAAGCCCTGATCGTCGATGGCGCGTAGAATGGTGTTGATCCCCACGTTCAGGCATGCGCAGACCGTCGCCCCCGGATCGGGGCGGTCTGCACCGGGGCGACCTGACAGCAGCTCTGCCCCGGCCTGCCCCAGTTCCGCGATCACATGGCCGCGCGACAGGGCCACAGGTTCAGGCGCGGCGAACAGCGTGGCCTGCACCTTGCCATCCTTGATCAGCGCCACGCGGGCAATGCCTTGGGCGGGGTCCAGATAGCTGACGGCCTCGGCGTCCTTCATGCCGAAAAGGGCACGGGCGCAGTCTTCCCAGTCCTCGGGGATTTCCAGACAGGCCAGTTCCGCCCGATACCCCGAGGCGCTGCGACCCAGCGCCCAGTATTCGGTGTCGGGGCGGAATTCCTTGGTCGAGGCCGCAAAGCCGTACCACAGCGCATCATAGCGCGTCGCGGAGACCACGCTGGATTTGCTTTCCGGTTGCCCAGAGACAGGGTCCACATTCGCGGTGACCAGCTTGTCAATGACGCCGGTGGGGGCAGTCTCGCCCGTCCAGTGGATGGGGGCAAAGATGGACCCTGTTTGCGCGCGGTCGGTGATCAGCACCCGCAGGACGGACTCCCCGTGGGGGTTCGACAGGCAGATCAGGTCCGCATCCTTCAGCCCCAGACGGTCCGCGTCCAAGGGGTGGATTTCGGCGTAAGGTTCCGCGATGTGCTGACCAAGGCGCGGGCTTTTGCCCGTGCGGGTCATTGTGTGCCAGTGATCACGTACCCGTCCGGTGTTCAGGCGGAAGGGATGTTCGGGGCTGGTCTTTGACGCAGGCTCGCGGTGTTCCAGCGCCAGCATCCGCCCCTTTTTCGTGGGCGTGTAGAAGGTGCCATCCGCAAACATCCGTCCCGAGGGGCCATTGGCGGTCACCGGCCAACGCTGAGGCAGCATCGCGTCATAATCACTGTCCGAGATCAGTTGCAGGCCCGAGATATCAAAGTCCCGACCCAGTTTTGCCGCCAGCCCCGACAGCGCCGCATATTCGCGGAAAATCTCGCCGGGGGTCTCGTAGTCAAAGGCGTCATGCCAGCCCATGCGACGGCCTACGTCTGCCAGAATCTGCCAGTCATGACGGGCCGAGCCGGGGGCGGGCAGAACGGCGCGCTGGCGGCTGATCATGCGTTCGGAGTTCGTGACTGTGCCGTCTTTTTCGCCCCAGCCGGTGGCGGGCAGAACCAGATCGGCCAGACGGGCGGTGTCGGTTTTGTCAGTCAGATCGCTGACCACGACGAAATCACAGGCTTTCATTGCCTCGGCGATAGCGCCAGCTTCGGGCATGGAAACGGCGGGGTTGGTGCAGATCACCCAAAGGGCCTTGATGCGCCCGTCGCCTACGGCCTTGAACATGTCCACGGCCTTCAGGCCAGCTTGTTCGGGCATACGCGGCGCGTTCCAGAAGCCGCGGACCACATCGCGGTGGGCAGGGTTTTCAATATCCAGATGGCAGGCCAGCATATTGGCCAGACCGCCCACTTCGCGTCCGCCCATAGCGTTCGGCTGGCCGGTGACGCTGAACGGGCCCATGCCTTCGCGGCCGATACGGCCGGTAGCCAAGTGGCAGTTAAGGATCGCGTTGACCTTGTCACTGCCCGAGGTGGACTGGTTCACCCCTTGGCTAAAGATGGTCACGACTTTCTCGGTGCCGATCCACATGTCAGCAAAAGCTGTCAGGTCCAGATCGCTAAGGCCGGTGACGCTGGCATCACCCGCTTGGGCGGCGGCAACTGCATCGTCGAAACCTTCGATATGGGCATCCACCCACGCCTGATCCACCGCATCGCGGCGGACAATCTCGGCCAGTAGGTAGTTGAACAGGGCGACGTCTGATCCGGGTTGCAGCGCCAGATGTAGATCGCTGATATCCGTGGTCGCCGTGCGGCGGGGGTCCACGGTGATGACCTTCATTTGGGGACGCTCGGCCTTGGCGGCGGCGACGCGCTGGTACAGAACCGGATGGCACCACGCCAAATTCGAGCCGACCAGAACCAGCAGATCGCAGGTCTCAAGGTCTTCATAGGTGCCGGGCACGGTGTCGGTGCCAAAGGCACGTTTGTGCCCTGCCACGGTCGATGCCATGCAGAGGCGGGAATTCGTATCGATGTTGGCCGAACCGATGAAGCCTTTCATCAGCTTGTTGGCCACATAGTAATCCTCGGTCAGCAGCTGACCCGAGACATAAAAGGCCACGCTGTCAGGCCCGTGGGCTGCGATGGCATCGTTGAACTTGCGCGCGACCATGTCCAGCGCATCGTTCCAGCCGATGGGTTGGCCTTTGAACTTCGGCTCAAGCAGGCGGTCGCCAAGGTCGGTGGTTTCTCCAAGAGCCGAGCCCTTGGAGCAAAGGCGGCCAAGGTTCGCAGGGTGGTTGGGGTCACCCTTAACCGTCAGGCCGCCAGTGGCGTCGGGCGTGGCAAGCACGCCGCAGCCAACGCCGCAGTAGGGGCAGGTGGTGCAGACCGTGGGACCGGCGGAACTATTCGCCGAACGACGGGGAATGTGTCGGGGAAGGTCTGCACCGTCCATCATGCTGCCACCTTGCTGATCTGGCTGAGGTCCATCAGCACGCGCCCGTTCTCGACGCGGACCGAATAGGTTGCGATCTGGCCTTCGTCGGCGCCCTGCGCCTCGCCAGTCTCTAGGCTGAAAACCCAGTTGTGCAGCGGGCATGTCACCTTTTTGCCGTGCACGATGCCTTCGCTCAGCGGCCCGCCCTTATGGGGGCAGGTATCACTGACGGCAAAGACCTCGTTCTCGTCGGTGCGAAACACCGCGACGCATCCCGCGTGGGTTTTGACGATCCGGGCCCCGCGCAGGGGGATGTCGTCCAGTGCTGCGATATCGGTCCAGCTCATTCTGCGGCCTCCATGGTGAAATCTGCAACAGGGGCAAAGCGTTCAGCCTTTTGGGGCTGCGCCAGATCCGCCCAGGGATCCTTGCGATAGATGGTCTGGGACAGTTCAAACCGTTCGACCAACGCCTGACGGTTTGCCAGATCGTCGACCACCTGTTCCTTGACCCAATCAAGGCCGACCTTGGCCACCCACTTGTAGCCACGATCCAGATATTTGGCGTTTTCGCGGTAGATCTGGATGAAGGCGGTGGTGACGGCGATGGCCTCTTCTTCGGTGGCAACCTTGGCCAGCAGTTCGGTTTCCCGCACGTCCATGCCGGCGGCACCAGCCACGCTGACCTCATAGCCGCTGTCCACACAGACGATGCCCACGTCTTTACAGGTGGCCTCGGCGCAGTTGCGCGGGCAGCCCGAGACGCCAAGCTTGACCTTATGCGGGGTCCAGCTGCCCCAAAGCAGCTTTTCCAGCTTGATGCCAAGACCGGTGGAATCTTGCGTTCCAAAGCGGCAGTGATCCTTGCCCACACAGGTTTTCACCGTGCGCAGACCTTTGGAATACGCGTGGCCCGAGACCATGCCCGCCTTGTTCAGATCGTACCAGACGGCTGGCAAATCCTCTTTCTTGACGCCCAGAAGGTCGATGCGCTGACCCCCCGTCACTTTGACAGTTGGGACTTTGTATTTGTCCGCCACATCGGCGATGGCGCGCAGCTCATCCGGGGTGGTGATACCGCCCCACATTCGCGGCACGACCGAATAGGTGCCGTCTTTCTGGATGTTCGCGTGGTTGCGTTCGTTCACAAAGCGCGACTGCGGATCGTCTTGGTATTCGATCGGCCAATCGGCCAGCAGGTAGTAGTTGATCGCCGGACGGCAGACGTGACAGCCGTTCACAGTCTTCCACCCCAGTTCCTGCCATACGGCCTGTTGGGACTTCAGTTCCTGCGATTTGATCAGACGGCGCACGTCCTCGTGGCTGAGGTCGGTGCAGCCGCAAACCGACTG
>JAYZYX010000286.1:0-16239 GCA_036139795.1 Pseudomonadota bacterium
AGCGTCACATGATCGATCCGGCCTTTGATGCTGGCGATCATCTCTTCGATGCGGGCGAAATCGACCAGACCCCGCTCGGCCTCTTCGCGGGTGATCCGCATCATCAGGTGGTCAGGATCATAGCGCAGCAACGTGTCGTAGAGGATGTCCGAGCTGAACGTCGCCTGCCGACCCGACTTGCGCTGGCCTGCATAGTTCCGGTCGATCAAACCGGCGATGACTGCGCTGGCTTTGAAGGTCCGCTTCATCACCGCATTTCCAGCCAGCCAACTGTCCAGCCCCTCGCGCAGCGCGGTGATGTCAAACAGCGGCTCGGGATCGCGCAAGGGGTCCAGCCCCCAGATCAGCGTGGCATAATCCGTGGCGACAAAGCCCATCGGGTGCAGGCCCAACTCTTCCATCCGCTTGGTCAACAACAGGCCAAGGGTCTGCTGCGCGTTCCGTCCCGCGAACCCGTAGACGCAGGTGTAGTGGCGGCTGTCGCGGGGAAAGCTCTCGATCAGCAAACGGCCCGCTTTGGGCAGTTGGCTGACCTCACGCTGCAAGTGCAGCCATTCGGCCGTGTGGCGGGGCAGCTCTGGCCAGCTGTCTTGTTCCAGCATCCGCAGGATACGTTGGCTCAGTTGCGTGCTGGTGGCGAATTTGGTGCCGTTAAAGGTGGCGATCTTCGGCTCTTTGCCTGGGTTGCGGGTGACCTGAACAGTCATTTCGCGCAGGCCCTCATAACGGACAACCTGCCCGCCGATCAGGAAGGTGTCACCGGGGGTAAGGGTGGCAGCGAAGCCCTCTTCGATCTCGCCCAAAGGCGCGCCGCCGCGCCCTTTGTAGCGGACCTTCAGGGTTTCGGGGTCCATGATGGTGCCGATGTTCATCCGGATTTGCCGAGTCGCCCGCGGATCGCGCAACTGCCATAGTCCGTCGGGTCGCTGCATCAGGCGCTGCCATTTGTCATAGGCGCGCAGGGCATATCCACCGGTTGCCACAAAATCGAGGCAGTCATCGAATTCCGCCCGTGTCAGATCAGCATATTTGCCGACGGTGCGTATTTCGGCCAGCAGGTCGGTATCCTTGAACGGTCCGGCGCATGCGCGGATCAGCATGTGCTGGCATAGCACATCCTTGGGGCCACGGGTGCGGGTCTCGCCGTCAAGATCATGTTCGCCGACCGCCGCAAGGGCGGCGTGGCATTCGACAATCTCGAACCGGTTGGCAGGCACCAACAGCGCTTTGGACGGCGCATTATAGCGGTGGTTGGCCCGCCCGATCCGCTGGACCAGACGTTTGACGTTCTTCGGAGCGCCGACCTGAATGACCAGATCCACGTCGCCCCAGTCGATCCCCAGATCAAGGCTGCCGGTGCAGACGATGGCCCGTAGGTGGCCGTCCACCATGGCCTGCTCCACGCGTTCACGCTGTTCGCGTGACAGGCTGCCGTGGTGGATGCCGATGGGCAGCGCGTCGTCATTGGCAAGCCACAGGTGGTGGAAAAAAATCTCGGCCTGCGCGCGGGTGTTGTGAAAGATCAGCGTGGTTTTGTGCTTTTTCACCTGCTCTAGAACAGCGGGGATGGCATAGCGCCCGCCGCCGCCTGACCATGGGGGCGGAGTTTCCGTCTCTAGCATCCGGATGTCGGGGTTCGGACCGGGATCGGCCTGAACGATACGGCAAGGATCCGGATGTCGCGCCAGCAAATGGGCGATGGCTTGCGGATCATCAACCGTGGCCGAAAGACCCACGCGCCGAAGATCAGGGCAAAGGCTTTGGAGGCGCGATAGGGCCAGCATCAACTGATCGCCACGTTTCGATTCCTCAAGCGCGTGGATTTCGTCAACGATCACCCGCTTTAGCCCCGCAAATGTGCGTGCAGCATCCTCATAGCTGGTTAGCAGCGCGAGGCTCTCGGGCGTGGTCAGCAGGATATGAGGCGGGTCCGCCCGCTGCCGCCGCTTGCGGGTGCTGGACGTGTCGCCGGTGCGATCCTCGATCCGGATCGGCAGGCCCATTTCGGCCACGGGACGTTCAAGATTGCGGCGGATGTCCGAAGCCAGCGCCTTGAGCGGGGAGATATAAAGGGTGTGCAGCCCCTCATGGGTGCCATCTGCCAGATCGACCAGCGTGGGCAGAAAACCCGCCATCGTCTTGCCGCCGCCCGTCGGGGCAATCAGCAACAGGGCAGGGGCCATGGCCTGATCCAGCATCTCCAACTGGTGGGGATGGGGCGACCAACCGTGGCGGGCAAACCAGTTTTCAAAGACAGAAGGCAGGATGTTCATAGCCCATAGATATGGGCTATGTGGGGCGGGGGAAAACCCTTCGCAGAAGGGTTTTCGAAGAAGAATTTTCGCCGAAAATTCTTTTGCCGCTTAGTGGACGATCTTGGATTCCTTGACGAACATGTTGTCCCAAGCCCTGTCGATCAGCTCTGGAGTCATCTGGTAGGGGATGCCCTCGAATTCGCAGATGGCGATGATCTGGTCGATCAGGAACACCGGCTGGTAGTTCGCATAGACGTTGTCGATCGTCGGGTATTTGGATTTCAGCAGGTGGATCAGGGACTTTTCATCCAGCGGCATCTTTTTCTTCCGCGCCACGAGGGCGAAGATTTTCAGAAAATCTTCCTGGCTGGGACCGTCGATCTTGATCTTGAAGAAGATCCGGCGCAGGGCCGCTTTGTCGAAAATCTCGTTCGGGTGAAAGTTGGTCGAGAAGATGACCAGCGTGTCGAAAGGCACCTCGAATTTCTCGCCCGATTGCAGGGCAAGAATGTCTTTGCCTTCTTCCAGCGGAACGATCCAGCGGTTGATCAGCGCCTGCGGGGGCTCGGCCTGACGACCAAGGTCGTCCACGATGAAAATCCCGCCCGACGATTTCAGCTGCAGCGGCGCCTGATAGGTGCGGGCGGTCGGGTTGTAGACCAGATCAAGCATGTCCAGCGAAAGTTCACCGCCGGTAATCACGGTGGGTCGTTCGCAGCGCACATAGCGGGTGTCAAAGCGCCCTGTGGTGCGGCGCAGGGAGGTGGGGTCTTCGACCTCGGCCTCGGCGGCGGTGTGCACGATGGGATCGTAGACGGTGATCACCTGCCCGGAATATTCGATGGCGCGGGGCACGTAGATCTTGTCCCCCAGCGCATCCCTGATCCCGTTCGAGATCGAGGATTTCCCGTTGCCCGGCGGTCCGTACATCAGGATCGAGCGTCCCGATGTCACCGCAGGCCCCAAGTGGCTCAGCAGATCGGGGGGCAGTACCAGATGACCCATGGCGTCGGTCAATTGCTTGCGGCTGATCTGGATGTCGCGCACGGACTGGCGTTTGACTTGCTGCGCGTAGACCTCCATCGGGACCGGCATTGCGCCGTAATATTCGGACTGCGACAGGGCATCCATGGCGCGGGCGCGACCGAGGTCGGTCAGCTGATAGCCCATCTCGCCGCCCGCAGTGGCGCTGAGGGTGCCAGTGGCTTCCAGCATCCGCTGACCACGGGCCAGATCGACCAGCTCTTGGGTCACGGGGATCGGAAGGCAGATCGCCTTGGACAGGTCACTGACCATCGCAAGGTTCATCCGGAACATGGTCTTCAGCAGGATGTCCCGCATCATCACCATGCTCAGTTGCATGTCTTCCAGACGGCGCGGGGCAGGAGGCGCCTGAACGCCACTGGTCGGAGTTTGGTCGGTCATTGCGTCAAAGCCTCAAGTGGGGCGGATCAGACTTGGCCAAGGGCGCGCAGGCCCAGATACAGCAGAACAGTCAGTGCCAGCGGCACGCCCATCGGGAATTCGCGGGGGCGCTCCCAGCTTTCCCAACTGGCTGTTGCGGTGCGCAGGGGAGTGGCGCGGGCGATGCGGTGCAGGATGAAGGTTACGATGATGGTGGGGGCAAGAATTGCGCCCACAAGGATTGCATCATTCAGCGCGACAAAGGGCGCGGCGGCGGCAAGGAATTTCGCGTCACCTGCGCCCATGACGCGGGCGGCGGTAAAGGCCATCCCTGCAATCAGCATCACCGCAAAGTGGGTGAAGCGCCAAGCGTAGTCTTCCAACGGCAGGACGAAGGGGCCAACCACTACGTAGATCGCCAGAATCCCCAACACCACTTTGTTGGGGATTTTCATGGTGGCCAGATCGCTCCAGATCACAAAGAGGCACGCGGGTAAAAGAGGTACAAAAAACAGTAAAGCCTGATTGGGATCTAAAGACATAGGAACCTTCTTAACTTTTGCCTTCCAAAGCACGAAGGCTGCGGGCTGCGGCCTCGAAATGCTGGGGATGGGTTTGAATGGCCTCTTGCAAGAGGGCCTGACCGGTCTGAGTGTCGCCCTGCTTGATGGCGGCCAGCGCCATCGTGTGCAGCAACTCGGCCCGTTCGGTCTGTGTCATAGGCACGACGGGCAGGGTGTAGTTGCGCTGCGCCCCGCGGGCCAGCACCAGATTATTCTTGGCGGTGAACATGCTGCTGTCCTGACGGATCGAATCCGAGAACAGGCGTTCGGCCGCTTTGAAATCACCACGGGTCAGTTTGGAGTAACCCCAGTTGTTCAACACGCCAGCAGGGGTGGTGGTCAGGCCCACGGCAGTTTCATAGAAACTGTCGGCCTTTTCCCACTGCTTGCCTGCATCGGCGACCATTGCCTCAAGGCGATAGCGCTGGAAGGTCTCATAGGTGGGGGGAACAGCGTTCAGGGTGGCGCGGGCCTCGTCCCAGCGGCTGGCGCGGATCAGGGCGTCGGCCAGAGAAATTCGGTCGTCATCGTTTGCCTCGGGCATCTGCGTAACGGCGCGCCATGCAATCACCGCCTCTTCCGAGCGTTTCGCCCGCACCAGTGAGGTGGCCAGGCCGCGCTTCAGATCGATCCGGTCGGGGTTCGCCATGCTGGAGCGTTGAAAGTACGCAACCGCCTCATTGGGGTCGGCTACGGTCAGCATCACTTCGTTCAGGTTGGTTTCATCAACAACGTTGACGTCCTGAAGGGCGCGATCGACTTTGCTTTTGCTGGAATCCCCGCACGCACTCAGGATCATTGCGGTGCTGATACACACCGTCACAAGTACACTGTGGCGCATTTTCTGCGTCCTTTTCACTGCTTCTGCCTCATGGCGTTGTCCGAAGCAGATAGTTTCCGCCGCCCCGGCCCACCAATTTGTAAGTGTTCTGTTCCTCAGTGTACTGTGAATTATCGAATTTTGCGAGAGCCAAGCGCAGGTTGTCGCGGATTTCGTCGCTGTCCCCGTTTGACAGGGCAAAGGCCTTGCGCAGGATTTGCACGGCCTCGGGGGTGCGGTCGGTTTCCAGCAAGACGACGCCCAGATTGTTCCAGGCTTCGAAATAATCCTCATCCAGCTCGATAGCTTCGCGCAGTTGCTTTTCTGCCTGACCCAAGCGGCCCAATTGCAGGTTTGCCGTGCCCAATGCCCCAAGAACATCGGCGGTCATGCCCTGTTCGGCGGCAGCGCGGGTGAAGGCGTTCAGCGCCAGCTCATATTCGCCAGCGGCCATCAGGCGGTGGCCTACCAGCAGACCGTCCACGGATTCGCCACGATAGTCGACAGCGGGGGCATAGGGATTCTCGGGCAGTTTACTGCTGCCCAAGCTTCCGCAGGATGCCAGAAATGCTGTTGCTACGATCATAAGTCCGAAGTCTTTCATTGGTCGGTGATAAGTCATCGCAGCTCCCAGAAATCAGGTGTCTGCGATCCGGTTTATTGCATGCCTTTGAACATCTCAACGATGCCGAAAAGGGACGGGCCAATCAGGATCAGAACCAGTGGCGGAACGGTCAGCCCCATTGTGGCCAGTGTCATCTTGGTGGGCAGGGTGTTGGCCTTTTCCTCGGCGCGCATGACGCGCTTGTCGCGCATCTCTTCGGCATAGACGCGCAGGGCATCGGTGATCGGCGTACCGAAGGCGATCGACTGGACCAGCACGGTCACAAAGCTGGCCACGTCAGCCACGCCGCAGCGTTCGGACATGTCGCGCAGAACGGTGCCTTTATCCTTACCGGCCTTGATCTCATAGGCGACCAGTTCGAACTCTTCGGCCAGCGCGGGATAGCCCACGGCGATCTCTTTGCTGACGCGGATGATGGATTGGTCCATGGACTGACCGGCCTCGACGCAGACCAGCATCATGTCCAGCGCATCGGGAAAACCCTCGACGATGGATTTCTGCCGCTCTTGCAGGCGTTTGTTGACCCAATAGCGCGGGGCCATGTAGCCGATCACCGCAGGCAGCAAGGCGCTGATGATCAGCTTTTGCATGTCGGTCTCGCCAGTGGTGGTCAGGAACGCATAGGCCAGACCGGCCACCAGTGTCCCAAGCGACAGCACCAGTTGGGCAAAGAAGTACACACGTACCGCGCCCTTGGTCCGATAGCCCGCCTGCATCAGCTTTTTGCGGATGCTGGACAGTTCTTCCTCGTTCTGGGGTTCTAGGAAGGTGGCGTATTTCTCAAGCTTCTGTTCGTGGCCGCCCCCTTGGCGCAGGCGGCGTTCGGACGACGCCCCGCTGACAGCGGCGGGGCCGTTATTGCGCAGTTTGTCCAGCGGATCGGCAGGCTGGCGGACGAACATCACCACCGCGCCGGCGATCAGCATGACGCCCAGTACGCCGATCACGATCAGCGGGCCAAAGGGGCCCAAGGTATCAGTCAGAGTCGTCAACATGGATCACACCTTGATATTCACGAGAGCGCGCATGACGATGATGTTCGCGATTAGGAAGCCCGCGACCAGAAGGCAGGCGGGAACCCAGTAGACGCTTTCCTTCACGTCGTCGTAGTAGCCGGGGTTGATGATGTTCATCATCGCCAGACCGGCAATGGGAAAGCCCGACAGGAACATGCCCGACCATTTGGCTTCGGCGGTAATCGCCTTCACGCGGCGGAACAGTTTGAAGCGGGCGCGGATCACTTTGGCCAGACCGGCCAGAATTTCGGCAAGGTTACCGCCCGACTGTTGCTGGATCGTGACCGCCACCGCCAGAAAGCGAAGGTCCTGGTTGTCCAGACGGTTCGCCATTTCCTTCAGGGCCTCGCCGACTTCGCGGCCATAGGCAGCCTCATCAGCGATGACGCCAATCTCGGTTGCCAGCGGGTCCGCGACCTCTTTGGCAACGATGTTGATCGCCGAGCTGAACGGATGCCCCACACGCAGCGAACGCACCATCAGTTCCACTGCATCGGGCAGTTGCTCTTCGATCAGAGCCATACGCTTGGCGGCCTTTTTCGACAGCCAGAAATAGATGCCACCGACGCCGATCGCGACCGAGACGCCGCCGCGCACAAGGGGTTCGGCCTCGGTGCCGAAGGTCAGGGCGACAAAGACCAGAATGGTCACACCCACCATCATCATCAGCAATTGTTTGGGGCTGAACGCCAGCGCGGCCTTCTGGGCCTTGGAGGACAGCATCGAATAGAGGGGGATCTTCTGCGCGGCCAGATGCTGCTGCATCTCTTTGCGCAGCTGCTCTAGCACCTCTTCGCGGTTGCCCTTCTTGTCCAGCATTTCCAGACGGCGGTTCACGCGGCTGTTCAGGCTGATCGATTTGCCAAAGACCGTCAGGTACAGGCCCTCTACCAGCGCCAGAACGGCGATGAAGATGACCACATAGATAATCAGTTCGGGATCGATGGTCATGTGGGTCTCAGTATTTCACGGGTTCGTAGATCGAGGCGGGCAGGTCATAGCCCCACAGGCGGAAGCGTTCGTTGTAGAAGCTGCGCACGCCGGTGCCGGTGTAGTGGCCCAAAATCTTGTTGTCGGGGCTGATGCCCGTGCGCTGGAAACGGAAGATCTCCTGCATCGAGATCACGTCACCTTCCATGCCGGTGATCTCGGTGATCGACACCATCCGGCGCGAGCCGTCCTGAAGACGCGAGGCCTGCACGATCAGGTTCACCGCCGAGGCGATCTGGCTGCGGACCGCCTTCAGGGGCATTTCGATCCCCGCCATCGCGACCATGTTTTCCAGACGGCTGATGCCATCGCGGGCGTTGTTCGCGTGGATCGTGGTCATCGAGCCGTCGTGGCCAGTGTTCATGGCCTGCAACATGTCGATGACCTCCTCGCCGCGGGTTTCCCCCACGATGATCCGGTCAGGACGCATACGCAGGGCGTTGCGCAGACAGTCGCGCTGTGTCACGGCGCCCTTGCCTTCCACGTTCGGCGGGCGGCTTTCCATCCGGCCCACGTGGGTCTGTTGCAGCTGAAGTTCCGCCGTATCCTCGATGGTCAGGATGCGTTCGCTGTTGTCGATGAATGACGACAAGGCGTTCAGCGTGGTGGTCTTACCCGAACCCGTGCCGCCAGAGACGATCACGTTCAGACGCGTGGCCACGGCGGCCTGTAGGTAGGCGGCCATTTCCTCGGTGAAAGCGCCGAACTTGACCAGATCGTCAATGCTCAGCTTTTCCTTTTTGAATTTCCGGATCGACACCAGCGAGCCGTCGACCGCCACAGGGGGCACCATCGCGTTGAAACGCGAGCCATCAGCAAGACGGGCGTCGACGTAAGGGGTGGATTCGTCCACGCGGCGACCCACGGCGGAAACGATCTTGTCGATGATCCGCTGCAGGTGCTTTTCGTCCTTGAAGGTGATCTCGCTCAGTTCCAGCTTACCGCCGCGTTCCACGAAGATCCGCTTGGGGCCGTTCACCAGAATATCGCTGACGCTGTCGTCTTTCAGCAAGGTTTCCAGCGGGCCAAGGCCGGTCACCTCGTCATATAGCTCAGAGAACAGCGCGGTGCGTTCTTCGCGGTTCAGCACGACGCCGCGATCCGACAGCACCTCAGAGCTGATGTCCGCAATCTCGGACCGCAGGTCCTTTTCCGCTGCATGTTCCAGCGCCGAAAGGTTCAGGTTGTCCAGCAGTTCACGGTGCAGTTGTAGCTTGATCTCTGCCAGACGCTCTTTGCGCTTTTTCTCTTTGTCCGAGGCAGCCGCCTGCGCGGCCTTGATCGGCAAGGGCTTGCGAAGGCTGGCGGCAGGTGTCGGTGCGACGGGCGCAGCCGTCGCCGCCGGAGCAGCGGCCTTAGGCGCAGCAGAGGATTTCTTGTACTTGGAAAACATCAGGCAGGGGCTCCGGGCTACAGGTTACGCAGCGGCGTCTTCGGCTTCGCTGATGCTGTGCAGTGAGGCCGCCAGTTTGGCGATTTCCTTGCGCAGCGGGTTCTTGCCGCAGTTCTCGGCAAGGGGCAGGCCGTGATCGGTGGCCTGCGTGACCTGCTTGCCGCCATCGGGCAAATGCACGTCCAGCGAAATCTCTAGGGTCTCGGCCATGCGCTTGATGCGGCTGCGGCCCGTGAGATCGGTGAACTTCGGCGTGCGGTTCAGGATGTAGCGCAGCTTTTCCAAGGGCAGGTCTTCGCCTTCAAGGGCCTGCTTCAGACGCTTGATGTTGTGGGCGCAGCGCATGTCCAGCTCTAGGGTCGCGAAATACACATGGGCACGGGTCAGCACCGCATCGGTCCACGCCGAAATGGTGTTGGGCACATCGATCAGCACGTAGTCAAAGTTCGCCGCAGCGACATCGATGATTTTGCCGATGTCTTCCGAGGAGACATAATCAAGCGGCAGCAATTCCGGCGGCGCGGTCAGCACGTGGATTTTGTCGTTGAACGTGATCATGGCCGAGCACAGGGTCTCATCATCCATCATATCCACGTTGGACAGCAGCTCATGTACCGCGTCACGGCGGGGCAGGTCCAGATAGGTCGAGACGTTGCCGAACTGCAGGCCCAGATCCAGAATGCAGATCCGAAGGGGCTTTTTGGTTTTCTGAAGCGCCAGTTCCCACGCCAGATTGACCGTCAGCATCGACGCGCCAGTACCGCCTGCCATGCCTTGCACCGCAAAGATGGCTCCGTTCTGATTGTGGCTGCTTGGCGCCACGCGCGAGATTTTTTCGGGCTCTTCCACGTGCACAGGCGCTGCACGCAGGCGTTCCACCGCACCGGCAAGTTCGCCTTCGGGCAGGGGGTAGGGCAGGAATTCGTCGGCACCGGCCCTGATCAGGCGGTGCAGGGTGTTCGTGGGCAGGTCTTCGGTGATCAGAACCACCTTGATGCCACGGGCTTTGGCAAGTGCGATCAGGTCTTCGATCAGATGGCTGTCGTCCTCATCGCTCTCGTCCAGAGCAATGGCGATGAATTCTAGCGTTTCGGCGTCGGGCTGCTGCAAAAAGGCCTGCGCCTCGTCAAAGCCCAAATCCCCCCAGCTTTCGCCAAGAACCGTCTCCATGTCCTCGATCAGCAGGTCGAACTGCTGGACATCGCGCGAGATGGTACAAGCCAGGATGGCACTGTTGTCGTTTTCGCTTACCGCACCGGTCATCATGTACCTCGTTACATTCAAACGAGGGGAATATCTTCCCCGTATCTGCGGCGCTCCTAAACAGGGAGGCCGCGTCAACGGACAAGGTGACATGTAATCTGGGCGATAATTGGGCTACATGCGCCCAATTGTACGGAAATAGTAAACTTAAGTTACTTTTCCGTCGAGAAGTCAGAGCCCTTGATGCTCGAAAGGCCGGTCTTCGCTGTACCGCTGGCCACATACTCGCGATAGACAATCGCGGCATATTTCCCATCCATTACAGTGGGATGCGACTCGATGAAGCCGGAAACTTCGGTAACGGTACGGCGGTTGCGGCGTTCGCGGCCATCGGTCACGATCAGCGGCTGGCTTTCGCCATAGGAAACGACAGCTTCAAGGCGCGAGCGGCTGATTCCGCGACTCATTAGGTAAGCTACAACTGCATTTGCGCGGCGCTGGCCAAGCCGACGGTTGTAGTCGTTGCTGCCCACGGCGTCTGTGTGGCCAAAGACCTTAAAGCGGACTTCGGGGAACTGACGGATCCACGAGGCCTGTACATCCAGTGTCTCACGCGCCTCAGGGCCCAGTTGGGCGCTGTTGAAGGTGAAGTTGACAGTGGTGTCCACTTCGGCCGCAAAGCGGCTGGCCAGATCGATACGGTACTGCTTTTCGCCGGATTGGATCGCAGCGTTATGGGCAATGCTGGATCCGAAGTTCGGGTCATCCAGTGTACCGGCTTCCATGTAGAAGCCGCGATAGACCGGATCGCCGGGAACGCAGGCGGCGCTAAGGGTCAGTGCCGAAAGAGCAGCGGTGGTTTTCCAGAAACGACGCATCCGCTTACTCCATCACATAGCCGTAGGACCCGTTAAAGTCCTGTTTCGCCACTTCGGCTGCCGCGCCGGTCTGCTGTCCTACTACTTTACCGAACAGGAACAGGTCCTTTTCGGTCGGCGGACGAATGCGGTCGGTCGGTAGTGCCAGTGCCTCACCTCGGGTCGGAGTGACCAGATGGGGTGTGACGATGATCACCAGTTCGGTCTGGTCGCGGCTGTATTCCACGCTGCGGAACAGGGCACCAAGTACGGGGATATCCCCCAACCACGGCACCTGACCGTTCAGGTCGCGGAAATCGTCCAGCAGAAGGCCGGCGATGGCAAAGCTCTCGCCGTCGCGCATTTCAACGGTGGTGCTGGCCTCGCGGCGGGTAAATGCGTCAATCTCGAAGCCGTTGACCGAATACCCATTTTGCGGGTCGACCGCCGAAACCGCTGCTTCAAGTTCAAGGTTGATGATGTCGCCATCCACCACGCGGGGGATGAAGTTCAGCTCAACGCCAAAGGGCTTGAACTGGACGGTGATCTCACCGCCGTCTTGGGCGACGGGCACGGGGTATTCACCACCCGCTAGGAATTTTGCTTCCTGACCCGAAAGGGCGGTCAGGTTCGGCTCGGCCAGCGTACGGACCATGCCTTTGCTTTCCAGTGCTTCCAGCAGGATGCCTACCTCGACAGAGCCTGCGCCGAAGCCGAACAGCATGGCCGCGTTGTTGTCGTTCACACTGGGCGTGTAGCCGTTATTGCCGGTAACAATAGAGCCCGAGTTGTTGTAGCTGCCGCTACCGCCGAAGACGCGGACGTTGTCGCCACCGGAAAGACTAACCGAAGAGCCAAGAGATTTGGCGACAGAGCGCTGCATTTCGGCAAAACGCACCTTCAACATTACCTGCTGAACGCCGCCAACTGTCATCAGATTCGAAACACGCTCGGGGGCGTACCGTTCGGCTAGATCAAGCGCTCGCTGGAGGCGCGCTGCGCTGCTGACAGTGCCGGACAGAACGATGCCGTCGTTGGCGGTGCGGACTTCGATCTTCTCGCCGGGCAAGATCTGGCCCAGACGCTCTTTGAATTCCGAGATATCGGCGGCAACACGGACATCCACGTTGCTGATCAGGCTGCCTGTGCTGTCGAACAGCGTCAGCGAGGTCAGGCCCGGTGTCTTACCCAGCACGTAGATTGTGCGATCAGACAGGGACGAGATGTCCGCGATATTGGGGTTCGCGATGCTCAGCTCCGCGAAGGGGGTTTGGCTTTCCACGACAACTGCGCGGTTCATCGGAACTTCCAGCGTACTGCTGGGGCCGTCCTTGATCACGCGAAGTGCCTCTGCGAACGCAGGGGGGGATAAAATTGGGGTCGCTGCCATACCCATTGCCAATGCAACGAGTAACGAGCGTGTAAACTTAGAACTGCACATGTGACCTGCCTCTCCGATCACGCCGGATTGTTTACGCGTTGTTGCGCTTTTTCGGACAAGTATGCGTCAAAGGGAATTTTATTTCAATAATCAGGTTGTTCTGAAGCGAAGCGCATGTGGATATAATACAACAAAGGCCAGAAAGGCCTTTGTTTTAGGGCGTTTTAAAGCGCCTGATTTGTTAGTTTGTGCAGGGAATTTCTGTAACTATCACTTCGGCCCCGCGGCGCTGGCGAATTGTGCAGACCTCTTTGACGGGCGCTGCTTCGACCTGAACTTCTTCCTTGATGCCCAGAAGTTGGCGCTGGTTGACCTCGATCGACATGGCGACGGTCTCGTCGCGGGCGCCGACCAGAGACAGGGACATGCGGCCAGTGGATTGGGCCTGTGCCAACGTGGCGATCTGCTGCGGCGTGGCCGAGACAGTCACGGTGCGCGCCATAATGGCATCAGCGCTGTCGTGGTCGGTGGTCTGGTCAACGGCAATGATCTGGACGCCGGTTTCGATCAGCTTGGTGAAATCGCCGCCGCCCATGCCGCCGATCCCATTAACGCCGCCGGTCCAATAAACGTCGACCTTGTCGCCGGGACGCAAAAAGCCCGAAACGCCGCGTGTCGCGTCAACAGCAATGGCAAAGGCGCGCATGCCGGGGTCTAGCAAGGCATTCAGGCCAACGTCTTCGCCGGGGGCGGTGACTTTGACGGCCATGACAGCCTCGCCTTTTTCCATGCGGCGGACAGCCACGCGCAATTCTTCTTCGCCCTTGGGGAAAAGTGCCTCTTCCGATGTGAACGCGCCTTCGGGGATCGCGGCGGTCGGCCAGAGGACCTGCGTGACCATCTCTTTGGTCAGCTTGTCGCCGTATCCTACGCGGTCGGTCAGGATATAGACAGGTTCGGTGGGAACGATCTGGGCAAGGGCTGCGTCACGTCGCGCCAACTCGCTGCGATAGGCTTGGATGCGATCCTTCGCCAAAAAGACGGCCAGGCCTGCCAGGCCAACGCCGATAACAAGAACCAGACCAAAGACGAGACGCATCTTTTCGTTCCTTTTCCTATGCAGCCCGATACGGGCGCGATACTGTTCAATCCATGCGCAGGTGCGACATGGCATGTAGCCGGGACAAGAAAACTTGCCCGGCCACTATGAGTTATTCTGGGGCTTCAAGGCCTGCGATGAACTCACCCGTTCCGTTCATGACGGGCAGGGCGCTATTGGTCACCATTGAGCCCGTCGCATACGCAAAGCCTGCAAGGGCGGCGCAGATGACAACCCATTCGACCGAGGTAAATCCGTCCTCGCGGCGGGCAAACCGTTTGAGACGACTAATAAAATTTCGAAATGGCAAAGACATGTCCCTACATACGAAGGTCACGCGGCGAGAAGGCAGGGCCGCCCTCTTCTTGTCAGGCCGAAAGCGGTTTGGCAGGCGCCGCCGTAGGGTGACGCCTGCCAAACGATCAAGCGATAATCGCTTTGGATTATTCGGTCGCGCCCGGTGCTTTCAGGGTGCTGATGTAGGTACCGGTGCCTTCAGCCAGGGTCTCAGCGCGGTCGATGATCGCGGTGCCGATCAGGGCGCCCAGGCCAACAGTTGCAGCTGCCAGCACAACCCAGTCTACGGTCACAGCGCCCGACTCGTCGTTGATGAATGCGGTGAAGATGTTGTTCAGTTTCATAATAAGTCCCTCCAGAGGATCACTGTTGATTTCACTAACCGTTTCGGACGTGCTGACCGGCCTCTCATTTGGTCAGTGTTCCGTTTCGGATGTACATATATAGCCCTCTGATTCAGGCGAGATTTGGGCGAAGTCACAGCAATTTTGGTATGTTACATCCGAATGAGTGCAAAAATCTGTAAGTTACTGTTTCAAATAGGATCTTTCGTGAGAATTTTTGATTGGACCTGTTTGAAGGGTCTATATGTTAGCGAAACTTGTCATTATCGCCACAAAGTTGCGGGTCCGGGCGGAGAGAATCCCCCGTCTGAAACCGGGATTGAGTCCCCGATCGGAGTGAACTGATGTCCCAACGTGTCACGGGCGGCGCGATCGCCGGAATCGTCCTGTCGGCCCTGATGGCGGCGCCGGTGGATTCGGCGCCAAAACCTTTTCCGGAATTTACGTTCAAGATGATCAAGCCGCCTGCACCGGGCACCCCGCCCAAGATCGATGTGCAGATCGCCCCTGAAGACGCTCAGACCACGGATGCGCCGATTGTGCAGGATCCGGACGCGCCTGCACCCTCGAACGCGCGCTATAACTGGTTCTGGGATCGCGTGTCCCCTGCGGTCAAGGCCGCCAGTCCCGCCCGTATCGAAGAGGCATTGCTGGCGATTCAGGGAACCGACGGCGGCCCTTCGGTTCCGACGCCGCGCTTGCAAGTGATGATGGACGTCGCAAACCGCTTTGGCACCACGATCATGGCGGCGACCATCGGCAAAGAGGTCTCGCCCGCGCTGGTGCTGGCGGTGATCTGGGTGGAATCGGCAGGACAGCCCTCGGCGGTCAGTCGCAGCGGCGCACAAGGTTTGATGCAGTTGATTCCCGCGACAGCGGACCGGTTCAATGTCAAAGACAGCTTCGACCCCGCCCAGAATATCGCCGGTGGCGTCGCTTATCTGGACTGGCTGCTACGCCGCTTTGAAGGCGATCCGATGCTGGCGCTTGCGGGCTATAACGCGGGCGAGAACGCTGTTCTCAGTCGCGGCATGGTGCCCGATTTCCCCGAGACCCGCGACTACGTGCCGAAGGTTCTGGCGGCCTATAGCGTGGCCAGCGGTTTATGCATGACCGCGCCACTTTTCGTCACCGATGGGTGCGTCCTGCGGAAAATGCCATAGGCGTTCACGGAAATTCGTCACACAAAGATATGTGCATAGGTGCACCAATATCGCGCCATTATCACGCTTCCGTGCTTTGAAGTTGGGCCCACGGAGGCCCATTTGTTGTTCATCACCAGCGCAATGACGCGCTGAACACACGAACGACAAAGGACCTGAAAAATGAAAAAACTGATTGCTACCACCGCCTTGATCGCTGCCGTTGCTGCTCCTCTGGCCGCTCAGACCCAGCTGGAAAGCCTTGTTGGCGCAAATGCTGGCGAATACAGCACCTCGCAACTGGCTGAACTTTATTTCGCACAGAACAATGACGAAGATGCTCCCTATTTCGGCGGGACCTCCACCGCGACTGTGTCCAGCAAATCGTCGATCAATCCTGTTGCCGAAGCCGAGTTCGCCCAGATTGCCGCACAGGACGGTGAAGATTACGGCCTGAGCACCGTGACCGTGTATGGCAAGGCAGCCGTCAATGACCGCGCCGCAGCGATCTTTGCCGATATCGCCGCTGAATAATGCAGCCATTCCCCTTCTGAGGCCGCTACCGCTCCCGTGGCGGTCTCATGAAAAAGCCCGCCGGTTCTGGCGGGCTTTTCTTTTGTCTGGCTGTGCAGCCTTGCTTAGTTGACGATTGTGGCTTCGGTCGCGGCGCGCAGTTCGGCTTCGGTGACGCCTTCGGCGCATTCCACGATCCGCAGGCCGCCTTCGACCACGTCCAGAACACCAAGGTTGGTGATCACGCGGTCCACGACCGATTTGCCGGTCAGCGGCAGGGTGCATTCTTTCAGCAGCTTGCTTTCGCCGTGCTTGTTGGTGTGGTCCATCACAACAA
>JAYZYX010000287.1:0-3047 GCA_036139795.1 Pseudomonadota bacterium
GGCAAGACCGAGGTGTATCTTGAGGCGGTTGCCGCCTGTTTGCGCAAAGGACGGCAGGCGCTGGTGCTGTTGCCAGAGATCGCGCTGACCTCGGAGTTCCTGACGCGGTTAGAGGCGCGGTTTGGCGGACGTCCCGCAGAATGGCATTCGGGCGTTACGATGACCGAGCGCCGCCGCGCATGGAAAATGGTGGCGGAAGGCGGCGCACAGGTGGTTGTGGGTGCTCGGTCTGCGCTGTTCCTGCCGTTCCGCGATCTGGGGCTGATCGTCGTCGATGAGGAGCACGACACCAGCTACAAGCAGGAAGAAGGCGTTCTATACAACGCCCGCGATATGGCCGTGCTGCGGGCAAGCCTGTGTTCGGCGCGGGTGGTGTTGGCCTCGGCGACGCCAAGCCTAGAAAGCTGGGTCAATGCACAGGCGGGAAAATACAGCCGTGTAGACCTGACCTCGCGTTTTGGCGATGCCGTCCTGCCCGAAATGAAGGCGATCGACATGCGGGCCGAGGATTTGCCCTCCTCGACATGGATTTCCCCGACCTTGCGTGCGGCGGTCAAGCTGCGGATGGCAGCGGGGGAACAGTCGCTGTTGTTCTTAAACCGGCGTGGTTATGCGCCGGTGACGATCTGTCGGGCTTGCGGTCATCAGGTCGCTTGCCAGCACTGCGATGCGCGGATGGTGGAACACCGGTTCCTCAAGCGCCTCATGTGCCACCAATGCGGCGAGACCGCGCCCATGCCCGAGCAATGCCCTTCTTGCGGGGTCGAAGGCAAACTGGCCCCAGTTGGCCCCGGTGTGGAGCGACTGGCCGAAGAAGCTGTCGCCGCCTTTCCCGATGCGCGGATCGCGGTGCTGTCCTCGGACCTTTTCGGCAGCGCGCGGGCGTTGAAGGAAGAGATCGTCCGGATCGCCGAAGGAGGTGCCGATATCATTATTGGAACCCAGATGGTCGCAAAAGGACACAACTTCCCGCTGTTGACGCTGGTGGGGGTGATCGATGCGGATCTGGGCCTGCAAGGGTCGGACCTGCGGGCGGCTGAACGCACGTTCCAGTTGATGCGGCAGGTTGCGGGGCGGGCAGGTCGCTCGTCCAAGAAGGGGCAGGCGATGCTGCAAACCTTCCAGCCGGAACACCCCGTGATCCATGCCATCCTATGCGGCGACGAAGAGCAGTTCTGGGCCGCCGAAGCGCGCGAGCGTGAGGCCGCAGGTGTCCCTCCTTTCGGGCGCATGGCGGGGATCATCATCTCGGCCCCCGAGGCGCAGGACGCCTTTGACTTAGCAGGGCAGTTGGTGCGCCATGCAGGGCCGCTTATCGAAGCTGGAGCAACAGTTTACGGCCCCGCTCCGGCCCCCATTTCCCGAATCAGAGGACGGCATCGCGTCAGACTTCTTGTCAAGTCCGCAAAAGGAGTAGTTCTGCAACCGGCCCTTCGGAAATGGTTAGGAGGGGTAAAAGTTAACAACAATATAAGGTTGTCGGTAGATATTGATCCCCAGAGCTTTATGTAAGACCATGCTTTTCATATTTGCTATGTGTTGATATCATAAATGTTGTCTAACGAGTCTGGTTTAAAATGGTTACAAATAAGGTCAACTGGGACGACTTTCGTTACGTCGCAGCTCTAGCACGTCATCGGTCGATGAACGTTGCTGCAAAACACTTGGACATTAATGTTGCAACAGTGTCCCGACGGATTCACCGGATCTCGGAAGACGTAGGGGTTAAGCTGTTTGTGCAAGGCCGTGACGGCTGGCGCCTGACGCCCGAAGGGCGCGCGCTGATGGATGTGATCGAACAGTTCGAATCCAACCTGTCGCGCCTCAGCAACAACCTGCCCCATCTACAATCCAGCGCTGAAAAGGCTCGTGTGACCACGATGAGCTTTCTGGCGACGGATTACCTCACAGAACAACTGGGCGCCTTTATGGAGCGCTATCCGGGGATCGAGCTGGAAATCTACTGTAGCAACGTCGACGCGGACTTTGACCGCGATGAGGTTGATGTTGCCCTGCGGATGAACCGCCCTCTGGATGACGCGCTGATGGGCCATGAGGTGGGCAAGGTCCACTTCTGCGCCGTACAGCGCCCCGACAGCCAGAACCGTGACTGGATTGCCCTGTCCCGTGATCTGGACTGGACCCCTGAAATGCAGGCAGGCTACGAACGCTTTGGCCGCCCACCGGTCATGCGCGTTGAGAACTACCGTCTGGCCATTGATGCTGCGATCTCGACGGGTCTTGCGACCATCGTGCCTCGCCTGCACCTTCCTGAAAACACCTCGCTTGCAGTGATCCCCGGTGCGCAAACCATCGCGACCCGTGGTCTGTGGGCGGTGTATCAGGAAAAGCGTCAGCGCGACCCGCTGGTGAACGCGGTCGTGGACTGGATCGCGCAAAGCGTGGCGCAGCGCCGTCTGGGCGATAACGGCCCCCAGACCGGCTCGGTCGCCGAAGCTTAAACGGCGACCAGACCTTTTTGGTCCAGCAGGGTATCGGTGACCATCGCGCCGATCCACATGCAGAACAAGGCAAGCCAGGCGGTTCCCGCAAAGATCGAACCGCCTGTCACGCCAGCGCCGATGGCACATCCCCCAGCCAGCATCCCGCCAAAGCCCATGAAGGCCGCACCGATCATCGCGCGGCGCATGTTGGCCTCATTCTCGAAGCCCTGAAAACGCAGCGAACCCGCGACCCAAGCGCTTAGGAACGCGCCCAGAAAGACGCCGGGCACAAGGCCGATGTCGAATTGCAGGACGGGGTTCTCTTCAAGAAAGAACATCAGCGTATTGGCCGAAGGGCCGGTGAAGGTGGCGCTTTCAATCTGCACCGGATCGAAGGAAATCTGCGCAAGGCTGAAGGTCAGCACCCACCCCACCGCGACCGAGAAACCAACGCCCGATGCAAAGACCAGACGGGGCCAGCCGATGCGATTGCGGCGGGCGACCTCTAGGGCGATAGCTGCGATCATCAGACCCACCACAAGGCCGCCCCAATCAGGCAGGCCGACGGCCTTTTCCAGATCCAGATTGGTGCCGCCGCTGGTG
>JAYZYX010000288.1:0-7228 GCA_036139795.1 Pseudomonadota bacterium
GCCTTACGACCGGGCTTCTTCAATAAGGCGAAGGATGTCCTGAGCCGCCGACGGACTATTGGTGCCGGGGCCAAAGATGGCCTTCACACCTGCCGCCTGGAGGAAGTCATAGTCCTGCTGGGGGATCACCCCGCCACAGATGACGATGATGTCACCCGCGCCCTGCTCTTCCAGCACCTTGATCAGCGCGGGCGCCAGCGTCTTGTGACCTGCTGCCTGCGAGGAAATCCCGATCACATGCACGTCGTTGTCGATCGCGTCCTGAGCGGCCTCTTCGGGGGTCTGGAACAGGGGACCTACGTCCACGTCGAACCCTATATCGGCAAAGGCAGTGGCGATGACCTTGGCGCCACGGTCGTGACCGTCCTGCCCCATTTTCACCACCAGCATACGGGGACGGCGGCCTTCCTTCTCGGCGAAATCTTCCACCGATTTCTGGATGGCAGCAAAGCCTTCGTCGCCTTCATAGGCCGCGCCATAAACGCCTGCCAAGGTCTTCACTTCGGCGCGGTGACGGCCGAACTCTTTTTCCATTGCCATGCTGATCTCTCCGACCGAGGCCCGGGCGCGCGCTGCTTCCACAGCCGCCTCAAGCAGGTTACCGCCTTCTTGCGAACGACGGGTCAGTTCTTCCAGCGCGGCTTGGCAAGCTGCCTCGTCACGCGATGCGCGGATGCGCTCAAGGCGTGCGACCTGAGCTTCGCGCACCTTGGTGTTGTCGATCTCCAGAATGTCGATCGGGTCTTCTTTGTCCTTGCGGTACTTGTTCACGCCGACGATCACCTCATCGCCGCGGTCGATGTCCGCCTGACGGCGGGCTGCGGTCTCTTCGATGCGCAGCTTGGGCATGCCGGACGCAACCGCCTTGGTCATACCGCCCATCTCTTCGACTTCCTCGATCAGCGCCCAAGCCTTCTCGGCCAGTTCGTTGGTCAGGCTCTCGACATAGTAGCTACCTGCCAGCGGATCGACGACGTTGGTGACGCCGGTCTCTTCCTGAAGGATCAGCTGAGTGTTCCGCGCGATACGGGCACTGAATTCGGTGGGCAGTGCAATCGCTTCGTCCAGTGCGTTGGTGTGCAGCGACTGGGTGCCACCCAGAACCGCCGACATCGCCTCATAGGCGGTGCGGATCACGTTGTTATAGGGGTCCTGCTCTTGCAGCGACACGCCCGAGGTCTGACAGTGGGTCCGCAGCATTTTCGAGCGGGGATCTTTGGGCTCGAATTCATCCATGATGCGCGACCACAGCATCCGCGCCGCACGCAGCTTGGCAGCTTCCATGAAGAAGTTCATGCCGATCGCAAAGAAGAACGACAGACGGCCTGCGAACTTGTCCACGTTCATGCCACGGGCAATCGCGGCGCGCACGTACTCACGACCATCGGCCAGCGTGTAGGCCAATTCCTGCACGAGGTTCGCGCCAGCTTCCTGCATGTGGTAGCCGGAGATCGAGATGCTGTTGAACTTGGGCATCTCGTTCGAGGTGTATTCGATGATGTCCGCAATGATCCGCATCGAAGGCTCGGGCGGATAGATGTAGGTGTTGCGGACCATGAATTCCTTCAGAATGTCGTTCTGAATGGTGCCCGACAGCACGGCCTTATCATGGCCCTGCTCTTCACCAGCGACAATAAAGTTCGCAAGGATCGGGATCACCGCGCCGTTCATGGTCATCGAGACCGAAACCTTGTCCAGCGGGATACCGTCGAACAGGATTTTCATATCCTCGACGCTGTCGATGGCCACACCGGCCTTACCAACGTCACCAACCACGCGGGGGTGATCGCTGTCATAGCCGCGGTGCGTCGCAAGGTCGAAAGCAACCGAGACGCCCTGCTGACCGGCAGCAAGGTTCTTGCGGTAGAAGGCGTTCGATTCCTCAGCGGTCGAGAAGCCCGCGTACTGGCGGATGGTCCAAGGACGGCCCGCGTACATGGTCGCCTTCACGCCACGGGTGAAGGGCGCGAAACCCGGCATACCGCCCATATGGGGCAGCTCTGCGGTGTCCTCGGCAGTGTACAGCGGCTTGACCTCGATCCCTTCGAGGGTCTGCCAGTTCAGGTTCTCCAGCGGCTTGCCCCGCAGTTCCTTTTCGGCAAGGGCGCGCCAGGCGTCTTTGTCTTGGGTCATCAGGTCATTCCTCCAATCGACGCGGGCCTGCCATCTTGTGACATTTCCGCGGAAAAAAGCTTCGAATTCGGGGGCATCGCCCCTATCTCTAAAGCGACAGGAGGAGCCATGACCCGACTTGCCGCCATTTTCATAATGTTATTGTCGCTGACCGGTCCCGCCGTTTCGGCACAAGAGACGGACATGACCGACGCCATCATTCTGGATGGGAAAACCGCCGAACTTTCGCAGTTCAAATGGACCCATCGTCCTTTGGCCGTCTTTGCGGACAGTCCCGCCGATCCAGCCTTCATCCGGCAGATGGACCTGCTGAGCGCCGACCTTCCCGCTTTGCTGGACCGCGACGTGGTGGTGCTGGTGGACACCGATCCCGACGCCAAATCCGACATCCGCCGCACGTTGCGCCCAAGGGGCTTTGGCATCGTGCTGATCGGCAAGGACGGCGGCATCAAACTGCGCAAACCCGTCCCTTGGACCGTGCGTGAGTTGTCCCACACCATCGACAAAATGCCCATGCGCCAACAGGAACTGAGCGAGCGTCGCTGACATCGCCCACCGCTCCGGCCCCAAGGGGCCGAAGCAAGCAGGCCGGTTATGTCAGCCACGCCGATCATGGATCATTCGAATTCCATGATCACTTCGTCGACCGCCAGACTGTCACCAGCGCCAGCGTTGATTTTGGTGACGGTGGCCTTCTTCTCGGCGCGAAGGATGTTTTCCATCTTCATCGCCTCGATCGTGCACAGAGCCTGACCTTCCTGAACCTCGTCGCCAACGGCAACGTTCATCTTCACCACGACGCCGGGCATCGGGCAAAGCAGCATCTTCGAGGTATCGGGCGGCAGTTTCTCTGGCATCAGCAGGGCCAACTCGGCCTGACGGGGGCTGTAGACATGTACCTTCAGGTCCGCGCCGCGGCTGCGGATACGGAACCCGTTGGTGATCTTGCCAGTCTTCAGAACCAGCGGGCTGCCACCAACCGAAAGGGTCGCAAGTTGGTCACCGGGCGTCCAATCGCTTTCGACGCGCAGGGTGGTACCGTCCGCAAACGTAACGTCTGAACCCTTGGGGTCCGCCGCGATGTTCACTGCGAACTCGGCGCCGCCAAGACGGACAACCCAATCGTCGCCAACCTTACGCTCGTGGTTATCCATGGTGCCCGAGATACGGGTACGACGGATTTCCGCGACGCGGTTCATCGCTGCGCAGGCCGCTGCGATACGCTGCAGGTCTGCCTCGGGCAGGTCCACACCAGCAAAGCCTTCGGGATATTCTTCCGCGATGAAGGCGGTGGTCATGTCACCCGAGACGAACTTGGGGTGATCCATCACAGCCGACAGGAACGGCAGGTTGTGACCGATGCCTTCCACTTCGAAGCTGTCCAGCGCGACGCGCATTTCCTCGATCGCTTCCAGACGGGTGGGCGCCCATGTGCAAAGCTTGGCGATCATCGGGTCGTAGTACATGCTGATCTCGCCGCCTTCGTAGACGCCGGTATCGTTACGCACTGCGCGGCCTTCCTCGGCGATCTCTGCCGGCGGACGGTAGCGGGTCAGACGGCCGATCGAGGGCAAGAAGTTCCGGTAGGGATCTTCTGCGTAGAGGCGACTTTCCATCGCCCAACCGTTCAGCTTCACATCGTCTTGGGTCATGGTCAGCGGCTCGCCGTTGGCGACGCGGATCATTTGTTCCACAAGGTCGACACCGGTGATCAGTTCGGTCACGGGGTGTTCCACCTGAAGACGGGTGTTCATCTCAAGGAAGTAGAAGTTCTTCGCGCCATCGACGATGAATTCCACGGTGCCCGCGCTGGTGTAGCCCACGGCCTTGGCCAGCGCTACGGCCTGTTCGCCCATCGCTTTGCGGGTTGCTTCATCAAGGAACGGGCTGGGAGCCTCTTCGATGACCTTCTGGTTCCGGCGCTGGATCGAGCATTCACGCTCGCCCAGATAGATGCCGTTGCCGTGCGCATCGCACAGAACCTGAATTTCGATGTGACGGGGCTGGGTCACGAACTTTTCGATGAAGATGCGGTCATCGCCAAAGCTGTTGGCCGCCTCGTTCTTGGACGATTCAAAACCTTCGCGGGCCTCGGTGTCGTTCCAAGCGATACGCATGCCCTTACCGCCGCCACCGGCCGAGGCTTTGATCATCACGGGATAGCCGATCTGCTGGCTGATTTTCACAGCCTCTTCGGCGTCCTCGATCAGACCCATGTAGCCGGGAACGGTGCTGACGCCCGCTTCCTGAGCGATCTTCTTCGAGGTGATCTTGTCACCCATTGCCTCGATGGCTTTCTTGGGGGGGCCGACAAAGGCCACGCCTTCGGCTTCCAGAGCCTCGGCGAATTTGCTGTTTTCCGACAGGAAGCCGTAGCCCGGGTGAACGGCCTGAGCGCCGGTCTGGCGGATCGCATCCATCACCTTGTCGATGACGATATACGACTGGTTCGCAGGCGGAGGACCGATGTGCACCGATTCATCAGCCATCTCTACATGCAGCGCGTTTTTGTCTGCATCCGAATAGATGGCCACGGTTTTGATGCCCATCTTACGCGCCGTTTTGATCACGCGGCATGCGATCTCGCCACGGTTGGCAATGAGGATCTTGTCGAACATTGGTCTCCGTCCCTTTCTTAAGTCCAGCGTGAGAGCGCGGCTTTTCGCGCTCTGACTGGTTCGCCAATAAAAAAGCCACCGGCTGCCCGAGGGCACCCGATGGCTGGAAATCTGTTGTGCGCGCCGAAATGGCGCTGCGCGGTCTGCTTAGTTGCAGCGACCGGTTGTACGGCAATAGGCAACGTTGCCAGCACCGCCGACGACTGCGCCAGTGACCACATCGCCACCAGTGACTGCACCTGCTGCTGCACCTGCGCCTGCACCCAGCAGAGCTTGTTCACCAAGGGTGTCACCGCAAGCCGACAGGCCAGTGATTGCGACAACTGCAACGATCCAGGTTTTCTTGAGCATTTTGAGGTCCTTTCAATTGAACTGCACTCGCGCACCAGATTGGCGGCGATGGATGAAAGGACAACGCAAATTTCCGTTAAGCGGTTCCACTGCGCGGCAATTCGCTGAGACACAAGCGTGTGAACAGCCGGTTTTCCGCCGTAAACCAAAGAAAGAGGAAGGAACGCGCGGCGCAACCCATGCGCCAGCGCGTTTGTCTGGCCGAAACCAGAGGCTTTGGGCAGATTTACCTGCTCGAACGCAGCCGCACCCGCGCGACGGGCAGCACGGCGCAGCATCTGCGCCCCCTGTCCAGCGGCGCGCGTGGCGACATATGCGTTCATTCCAGCCATTCAGAGCTCCCGTCCAGAATCTGGGGGAAGGTCCGTTCGACCTCTTTCACGTTGATCTGTAGCAACGATTCATAGCTTGCGGGATCAAAGGGGTCTTCGGCGGCGATCACTTCGCGCTCGAACAGCCAGCTCAGGCGGCCAGCGTCCAGATTGCCGCGCTCGAACGGCTCTTCGCCGAACTGCACCCACAAAGCTGCAAGGAAGCATTCATCCGCACGACGGTCCACGTTCTTGCGGTCCGGAAAACGCTTTAGCGCCTTCAGGGGCGTCACCCCGCGGGGATTCGCACGTCGAATGGTGAATTGGTAATCAGAGCCGGGCATCCGCCCGGGAAAGCCGCGATGTTTTAGCATGGCAGTCCCCATTTTTGCAGGGACGGACCATTGCCGCAGCCATGAGCGGGCCCGACGGCCCGCCCCGGTTTCGTCAGTACATGCTTACTTGTACTTGCCGGTGTAAGCGGGTTCCACCGAAATGGGCTCGGGGGCAACGTAGACGGGCTCGGGCTCGGGCTTTTTTGCACAAGCGGATACCGATGCGACCATGGCGACTGCGGCCATTGCGATGATGAATTTCGACATCTCTGTCTCCTGTAAGTATCATTATAAACCGGCGTCTGGGTTTTCAGTACTGCCGGGCACTGCTTCGAGGTATGGGGGTCTTGGGATACTCCCGACACAACAATACCGCGAATTTTTCGTGCTGCATACGGACAAGTTACGACAGATGCTTTCTGTGGCGGAAAATCCGCAACAGTCAGCCGATAAAGGGACTTAGCTGCGTTCAAGACAGGCGCAATCATCAGAATGCCTCCCAAACACAGGTTGCATCGGTGATGCTGAAAGCCTCAAAGAACTGGACTGCTTCGGGATCGCTGTCACCAAAAACAACAGGGCGATCAGACATGCTCAGAATGATATGGGCCACGTCGTGACCCTGATCTGTTAGCTCAGGCAAAGCATATTGATCGCAAAGGGCGGGAAAGTCCCCGGCCACCCGATCATAGCCTGCGTCGACCAGATCGGGTGCCAGGTATCTGTATCGGGCCTGAACCTTTCCATCAGGCAGATTCTCAAGAATCACCTCCTGCAAGGAAAGGTCCAGACCCGAAGGCACGGTGGGGGCCCCCTCCTGCCCCGCAGCCGTGGTCGCCGCTCCGAAGAGGGCAACAAAAACCGAGATACGCACAGCTTTCATCGTGCGCGTCCCGCGTGCATCACCCATCGCGATCTTCGCGCGGGATCATTCAAAACTGATGAAACAACAGCTTGCGTGTGTTGTCTAGGCCACATTCCATTGACCTGACCTCCGGCACGCACGCGGAAACAATTACCCGTTGGCAGCACCACTATCACAGGAGAGTAGCCTTTCAAACCCTTGAGTTCGCGCCATATGTCCTGTCGGATCTGATGAGCCAGTTTGATCGGGTTGCACTTAGGAAGATTCGTTTCGACCGCAAAGTCGAAACGCGCGGGAATTCGGCGGGCCAGAGTGATCTCGCCCGCTTCGTCTTTGCAGATATGCCAGTTCTTCCCGCGCATTTTTGTTTAAAGAGGGATGTTGTCGTGCTTCTTCCAAGGCATGCTGCGCTTCTTCTGGCGCAGCGCCGCGAAGGCACGAGACACCCGACGACGAGTGCTATGGGGCATGATGACTTCGTCGATGAAACCACGCTCGGCGGCCACGAAGGGATTCGCGAATCGGTCTTCGTAGTTCTTGGTCCGCTCGGCGATTGTCGCCGGATCACCCAGATCGCTGAGGTCCACAAGATCGGTTGCGCCTTTGGCGCCCAGC
>JAYZYX010000289.1:0-5222 GCA_036139795.1 Pseudomonadota bacterium
AACTACGAAGACCACATCGGTTCGCTGAAAGCGATCGACCCCGACACCGGCAAGTGGGTTTGGGAATACAAGAACGACGCACCCCTGTGGGGCGGCGTGATGACCACCGCTGGCGGTCTGGTATTCTTCGGCACCCCCGAGGGCAAGTTCATCGCTCTGGATGACACCACCGGCGAAGAACTGTGGTCGTTCCAGACCGGTTCGGGCATCGTTGGCCAGCCCATCACCTGGGAAATGGACGGCGAGCAGTACGTCTCGGTCGTTTCGGGCTGGGGTGGCGCGGTTCCGCTCTGGGGCGGCGAAGTGGCCAAGAAAGTGAACTACCTGAACCAGGGTGGCACTGTCTGGACCTTCAAACTGCCCAAGCAGCTGGCATCGAACTGATCCACTGATCTATCGATCAAACATCTGGAAACGCCCGAAGATTTTCTTCGGGCGTTTTCCTTTTGGCGCGCCCCTGTGGGCCGATAAGATGCGGCGTGAAAGGGTATTAGACTTTTTGGCTAAAGCAGACCTTCATCGAATGGCGTAAGCTGAAGATGAGGAAACAAGGAAAACCCCAATGTCTCAGGTCAGCGCAGCAACACATTTGTCCGGCAACGCCTTGGTGGTCGATGATCACCCCCTGTTCTGTGACGCTCTGACCCTGACGCTCAAATCGATTTCCGAATTCGGCACCATCCACACCGCAGGCACCCTTGAGGCCGCCCTGAATGAGGTCAGCGCCGACAGCGATATCCGCGCGATCATTCTGGATCTCAACCTGCCCGACGTGAACGGTCTGGACGGTCTCGTGCGTCTGCGCACTGCCGCGCCACGTGCCAAGATCATCATCGCGTCCTCCATGTCCGACAACCGCATGATCAGCCGCGCCATCAAGGCCGGTGCTGACGGCTTTGTTCCCAAGCAAGCGCAACGCGCTGTGTTCCAGCAAGCGTTCGACACCGTGCGCACCGGCAAACACTTTGTTCCCGAAGGGTTTATCGACCCCGATGGCGAATCCGCCACGCAGGATGATGCGCTGCAACGCCTTGGCACTTTGACCAACCAGCAGGCCCGCATTCTGAACCTGATCTGCGAGGGCAAGCTGAACAAACAGATCGCCTATGACCTGTCGATCGCGGAAACCACCGTCAAAGCCCATGTCACCGCAATCATGCGGAAACTTGGCGTGCATTCGCGCACTCAGGCCGTTCTGATCGCGCAAGAGGCCCACTTTAACCGGGTCTTGCCAACGAATGAGTAATCGCTCATCCTCACGCAACTAAAGTTAAGAGGACATCGGTCTAGTGAACGAAGCGCCACCACGCTTCGCCAGGGAGGGGACCGAAGACAGTAAGGCAGTGTGCGTTGCACAGGTCTTTTGTGATGAACCGGCGCCTGTAGAGGAGATCAAGCGCCAGTTCGGATCAGAGCCTATGGCGCTCGTGTGTTTGTTTTCAGCTCCCTGCGCGGATTTCAACGGCCTGATCATGGCCGCCCAATCTTCTTTCGGGGATGCCGATATCGTTGCCTGCACCACAGCAGGCGAATTGGGCCGTGCGGGATATGAGGAAAAGCAGATCATCGCGGTGGGGTTCCCTGCCCGCTATTTCTCGGCCATCACCTTTGCCTTGGAAGACCTGAAAGCGCTGGATGATCAGAATGTTATCGATTCGATCATTCAAAAGCGCATGGCCCTGTCGCAACTGGCCCCCGACCGCCCCCATGAATTCGCGTTCCTCTTGGTGGACGGGCTTTCGCTGTCCGAAGAGAACCTGACCACCGCGCTGGCTTCGGGTCTTGGGCCGATGCCGCTTTTCGGTGGCTCGGCTGGTGACGGCATTGATTTCCGCCAGACATGGCTAGCCTGCAACGGCCAGATCATGAAGGATGCCGCGATCCTGACCATGGTGCGCAGCCTCTGCCCCGTTCGCGTCTTCAGCCATGATAATCTGGCCCCGACCGAGGCCCGCATGGTTGTGACCAAGGCTGACCCCGAACGCCGCATCGTGCAAGAGATCAACGCCGAACCCGCGGCCGCCGAATATGCCCGCCTTTTGGGCAAAGATCCCAACCAGCTGGACCCGTTCATCTTTGCCGAACACCCCGTCGTGGTGCGTCTTGGCGAAAGCCATCACGTCCGCGCCATCCAGCGGGTCAATGAACACGGGGAATTGGTCTTCTTTTCCGCCATCAACGAAGGCATGGTTCTGACCCTTGCCGAACATCTTGATATTGCAGCACATCTGGAAAGCGGCTTAGATGAGCTATACCGCAATGGTGCGCCGGACATGATCCTTGGCTGTGACTGCGTGTTACGCCGGATCGCTGCCGACCAGCGGCAAAAAACACGAGAGATCTCGCAGATCCTCGCAGATAAAAAAGTTATTGGTTTCTCGACTTACGGTGAACAGATTGGTGCCCTGCATGTGAACCAGACCCTGACGGGTGTGGCGATCTATCCCCCGCCTCGCGACGAAAGCAACTGATGACCCTGATCAACCCGTCCGACAGTCTAGAACGGCAGAATGAAAAACTCCTGAAGATCGTCGAAGCGCTGATGAGCCGTGTGGAATACGGCACGGCGCAATCGAATGCCGCCTATGCGCAATTCGAACGGGCGGCCTTGCTGGAAAAGCGGGTGCGCGAACGCACGCTGGAACTGGAAAGCACCCTAGAGTTGCTGCACGACAGCAACTCGGAACTGGCCAAGGCCCACGCTGAAACCGAAGCGGCCCGCCGCAACCTTGCCGACGCGATCGAGGCGGTCTCTGAAGGCTTTGCCTTGTTCGACCCTGACGACGTACTGGTCATGTGCAACTCGCGCTTTTGCCGCGATTTCAAAGACCTCAGCCCGCTGTTATCCCCCGGCCTGCCCTTTTCCGACTATGTGCGCCACATCGGCCAGTCCGCCTATCTGGCCCTGCCCGAGGACGAAACCCCCGCCTCTTGGGCCGCCCGCCGCATCCGCCGCCATATGGACCGGCACGTCATGTTCAACGTCGAACTTAGCGGCGACCGCTGGCTGCAAGTGTCAGAGCATCGCACCAGCAACGGCGGCACCGTGGTCCTGCAAACCGACGTCACCGACATCATGCGGATCGAGCGTCAGGAACGCGCCCGTCTGAAGGACAAACAGACCCGCGTTATCCGCGCCACGCTGGACCACCTGAACCAAGGGGTCTGCGTTTTTGACGAAAACGCGCAGCTTGTGGGCTGGAACCACAAGATCAGCCAACTGTTGTCGGTTCCCGTCCGCCGTCTGGTGATCGGCGCATCCTTCGGCGGCCTGTTGGACCGCTTGGGCGATGACGTGCAGTTCAGCCGCGGTATTGACCTTGAAGGCTTTCGCAACTGGGCGCTGGTGAAGGGTGCCCGCGCGCCAATTTCCTTTGAGGTGCGCCGTGGCGGCATGACCCTGCAAATCTTCGGCCGCGGGATGCCCGATCAGGGCTTTGTCATCTCTTGCACCGATGTGACCGCCGAACGGGAAGCCGCGCAAAAGCTGTATGAGCTGAACGAAATCCTCGAACAGCGCGTGATGGAGCGCACGCTGGAACTTGAGGACGCCCTGTCTGCCGCCGAACGTGCCAACGCCTCGAAATCCCGCTTTGTAGCCGCTGCCAGCCACGACCTGTTGCAACCTTTGTCGGCGGCAAAGCTGTTCATCTCGTCCCTCTCGGACAAGGCGACCGATCCTGATGACATGGCGGTTCTGTCCAAGGCCGAGACCGCGCTAACGGGGGCCGAGCAGATTATCGATGCGCTGCTGGACATCTCCAAACTGGAATCCGACGGTCTGCGGTTCGACGTGCGCCGTTTCTCACTGCGGGAAATCCTTGCGCCCCTACGGGATGAAATGACCATCCACGCCGTGCGCAAGGGCTTGGACCTGACCGTTGTGGACAGCAATCTGGTGGTGGAAAGCGATCCCGCCTATATGCGCCGCATCGTGCGCAACCTGATCTCGAACGCGATCCGCTATACCCACAGTGGCCGCGTACTGGTCGGGGTGCGCCGCAACGGCGGCTCTGCCCGGATCGAGGTTTGGGACACCGGCCCCGGCATCGCTGAAGAAAACCAGAACACCATCTTTGAAGAATTCAAGCGGCTGGACACCAAAGCCAGCGCCAACGAAGGTCTGGGCCTTGGCCTTGCCATCGTAGAGCGCGCCTGCGCCCGCCTTGGCCACCCCCTTGGCCTCTGGTCCGAAGTGGATCAGGGCAGCTGCTTTATGGTGAACGTCCCCGTCGCCTCCGAGGCCGATCCCGCCCGCCCCAAAAGCGCCCGCATGACCCTGCCCATCGGGCTGGAACAGTCGGGCCTGATCGTCTTGCTGGTCGAGAATGACCCGCAACTGCGCCGTGCGATCTCAATTCTGGTCGAAAGCTGGGGCGTTAACGTGATCGAGGCGGAAGACGCCGCATCTGCGCTGGATCTGTTAACCGATCTGCAAATCCGCCCCGATGCCTTGCTGCTGGACTATCAACTTGGTCCCGGCATGTCAGGGGTCGAACTTTACAGCGCCGTGCAGGACAGTTTGGGGCCAATCCCCTGCGCCATCATCTCGGCCGACCGTTCGACCGATCTGCGCCAAACCTGCAAATCTATGGGGCTAGAGCTGCTGATGAAGCCGCTAGACCGCCATAAGCTGGGACATATGCTGCATACTGCGGCGCAGGCCATCACCCTTTAACAGGCCGCATCCATTTACGAGTCACTTAAGTTTCGCTGCGCTCAACTGAGTCGGGGTCACACATTTTATGGCCAAAGTGTTTGCGGATATGTCGTTTGAAGTCCGAAATTACAAATAATTAGGCAGAAATGTGAAATTTTTTAGGTCCGAACAGGTTAATTTCCTCGCCTTTTGGGTAGTCATGCGTTATCCTTCTGTTAACCCCTTTAACCATTAAGAGCTAACTTAATGGCAGGGTTTCGGGGGTCAGTTAAGTTTTGCATGCCCTTTGGGGAGCGGAGTAAACGATTATGTCTAAAGATCAGGCCGCCACGTCTTTGACCGCATTGGCTCATTCCAACAAGCTTGGCAAAGACAATCAGGAATTTTGCATGAGCATGTGGGCCGCATGGCGTCTGAAGGCTCTGTGTGAAGGCCAGAAGGCCGCGGCGCCTCAGACGCAAAAATAAGCACCGGTCCCGTCGCATTTTGCTCGGGACCTGCACAGCCACGTCTTACTAAGACAGATGGCACTTGGCCGGTTTGGCCCACTTTTCAAAAATTC
>JAYZYX010000290.1:0-9547 GCA_036139795.1 Pseudomonadota bacterium
GCACCACTGTCAAAGCCTGCAATCACATCCTCGATCGCCGCCAGCATCTCGGCCCCCGGAACATTCTGGTCCGCCGTCACATATAAATCCGCCTGAGGCATCCTGCCCTCTCCTCCATGTCCCGCCGCAGATAGGCAATGCGCCTACCTGATCGGCTTCTTCATTGCATAAATACTCACAATCCCGATAGCTTCAAAAGGGCCCGAACGTCAGTACAAAAGCCATACGTTTGCCATACGCGTTCTGGCCCCTACATTTTCAGTCTTTTCAGAGCCTTACCAGATTTTCGCAAAATATCGCCTGCCAGTTCTGCCCAATCGGTCAGCGCGGCCCTGCCGTTCACAACCTTTCGAACGTTCTCCCCCTTGGCTGAGACCGCCCGGACCCGTATAGAGCGCCCTGCGGCTTTGAAAGGAAGGACCTCATGGCTCAGTACGAATATCGCGTGATTCCCGCACCCACCAAGGGCCAGAAGGCTCAGGGCGTGAAAGGCGCAGAGGCTCGTTACGCCTTCGCAATCGAAGATCTGATGAACCGCATGGGCGCCGACGGCTGGGAATACCAGCGCTCGGACACCCTGCCGATGGAGGTCCGCGAAGGTCTCACCGGCACCGCCACCAAATTCCAGACCCTGCTGGTTTTCCGCCGTGCCACCGGCGTCGAAGCCACCAAGGTTGCCGCCCCTGCCGCGCAGGCCGAATTCCCTGCACAGGCGCCTGCTGCCGCGCCTGCGGCTGCCCCTGCAAAGGTCGAGGGCACGTCGGACGCCGCAGCAACCGCTGCTGGCGAAACCCTTCTGGCTGCTACGAAAATTACCAGCGTTCAGGCCACCGGCCCCAAACTTGGCAGCGCAAAAGCTGCGGCCCCCGCAGCCAGCCGCACCGCCGCTGCAACGCCTGAAAAAGAAGACAGCTTTGAACCGGACGAGCCTGTTTTGCCCAAGGAAAGCAGCCCCAATTCGGTGCTTCTCAGCCGCGCACAGCGCATCTTCTCGCGCTCGGACCGGTTGGACTAATCAGATAGGAATAGCCGCCGCAGCACCCTGCGGCGGCCCGCTTTAAACGGACAGGTTCAGGGACAGCGCATGGATTTTCGCGATCAAATCCGGCCCCAATACCTCATGCACCATGCGGTGCTGTTTGATCCGGCTCAGACCCTGAAAATGGTCCGAGGCAATGCGCACGTTAAAGTGGCTCTCGCCGCCCTCCTGATACCCGCCATGGCCGCGATGACTCTCGCTATCGTCAACCACCTCCAGTATTCTCGGGGCGAAAGCCTCTTGTAAGCGCTGCTCCATTTCACGGCCGACTGGCCCCAATTGTCCTGACATTTTTTCAGATTACCTCTTCAATCCGCCGACAGTCGGTTTAAACTCACCCGTCCGAGTCGAAAAGGGAATGCCCCATGAAACAGAATGACCCCTTTGGTTTCGATATGTCTGTGTCTTCCGCCAAGAAGAAGAACCCGCGCGGCCGCCGGGGGATGTCTGGTGCGCAAGAGACCTCGACCCGCGTTTGCGAAAAACCCGGCTGTGAAGAGGCCGGCAAGTACCGCGCGCCCCGGGCACCCGACGTGTTGGACGAATACCTGTGGTTCTGCAAAGATCACGTACGTGAATACAATCAACAATGGAGCTTCTTTGACGGCCAGACCGAGGCCGAATTGAACGCCCAGAAATCCAAGGACCGTGTATGGGAACGCAAAACCAAAGCGTTCACCGACCCTGAGGCCCGCGCTTGGGCCCGCCTTGGCATCGAAGACCCCCATCAGGTTCTGGGCGAGAATGCCACCAAGAACCCGGGCAAATCGATCACCGGCCACACCCGCAAGCTGCCGCCGACCGAACGCCGCGCGATCGAGATTCTGGAAGCCAAGGACCACTGGACCAAGGCAGAAATCCGCAAGGCCTATAAGGCTCTGATCAAGGTTCTGCACCCTGACATGAACGGCGGTGACCGCTCGGACGAGGACAAGCTGCAAGAGGTTGTCTGGGCATGGGACCAGATCAAGGACAGCCGCAGTTTTAAATAAGCAGCCCTATTAGAACGCTGATCAGCGCCGCCTCTTGAGGCGGCGTTTTGCGTTTGCGCTGCAGGCCTCACAGGGAAGTGTTGGCAATTTGCCGCGCCAGAGCCGATGAAAGTAACGCTGCATCTGCATGAAATTCGACTTTCCCTTGTGGACCCTTGCGATATGTTGCACCACGCAAGAGAGAATTTTCAGCGAAGGGTGAGGCTATGGCCGACGGTGCAAACAGTGGGATGGTGAAACCGACCGAGCAGATCTCGGTCCGTGATGTCTTTGGCCTTGATACCGACATGGTCGTTCACGGCTTCGCCGATGGCTCGGACCGCGTGCCCGAGACCGACAGCACCTACAAGTTCGACCCCGATACCACGCTAGCCATTCTGGCAGGGTTCGAGAAGAACCGCCGCGTGATGATCCAAGGCTATCACGGCACCGGTAAATCGACCCACATCGAGCAGGTCGCTGCCCGTCTGAACTGGCCGCTGGTCCGTGTGAACCTTGACAGCCACATCAGCCGGATCGACCTGATCGGCAAGGATGCGATCAAGCTGAAAGACGGCAAGCAGGTGACCGAGTTCCACGAAGGCATCCTGCCTTGGGCGCTGCGCACCAACACCGCCATCGTGTTCGACGAATACGATGCGGGCCGTCCCGACGTGATGTTCGTGATCCAGCGTGTTCTGGAGACCGACGGCAAGCTGACCCTTCTGGACCAGAACGAGATCATCAAGCCGCACCCCTATTTCCGTCTGTTCGCCACCGCGAACACCGTGGGCCTTGGTGACACCACCGGCCTTTACCACGGCACCCAGCAGATCAACCAGGCGCAGATGGACCGTTGGTCGCTGGTCGCGACACTGAACTATCTGTCGATTGATGCGGAAACCAATATCGTTCTGTCAAAGTGCCCCCACTACAACACCGAAGCCGGTCGCAAGAAGATCAAGCACATGGTGACCGTGGCGGACCTGACCCGCAAAGCCTTTATGTCGGGCGATCTGAGCACCGTCATGAGCCCGCGGACCGTGATCGCCTGGGCGCAGAACGCCGAGATCTTCCGCAACGTGGGCTATGCCTTCCGCCTGTCGTTCCTGAACAAATGCGACGAGCTGGAGCGCCAGACCGTTGCCGAGTTCTACCAGCGTCTGTTCGACGAGGAACTGCCCGAAAGCGCTGCAAGCATCTCGCTGGGGTAAGCGGGTCGCGCTGGCGCGCGACGGCCTCCGGCGGAGGTATTTTTGCCAAGATGAAAGAAAGGGCGTCCTGTTTGGGGCGCCTTTTTTCTATTGGGGATAGCCCGATTGGCGTGGCCCGATTCGCCGTTTGACGGGGCGCATTACACCTTTTTGTAACAGTAGTATGTAATAGGTGAATTGACCGAGGGGGATTGGCGATTCTACGCTTGCGGTATGAAACGGATAGCCAGAAGTTCTCTCAAGGGTGCGGCGTTCGTGATGTTTCTCGGTACAGCCGCCCATAGCCTTCCGCTTTGGCCGCATCAGCGGGCAGAGCTATTTGCCACCTGTGTCGGACGCCTTGAAGCGCTGGCGCTGGATCATTCCAATGCTACCGCGCGGGACGTGGATGCGTTGCGCAATCAGCGAGCCGATTTCCAGATGCTGCTAGATGCGACCTTGCCGGCGGCGTTAGACGAGGGTGTGCCCCAGAAGATGCCCAAGCTCTGGCGGGCCGGGGGCTGGTCCGAGGTGACCCATCTTTTGGGCGAGATGCAGTATTCCGTCGACAGTGGCCGCGTGGACCGTGCCCGCGTTCAGTTGGAGCGGCGCATATTGGAATGCGAGAAGGTGCTGCTTTCGTGAAGGGGGATCGGTCTTGGCCTATGGTCAAGCCGCCTCAGGAAGACTAGGTTGCGAGGAATACTCGTTTAACCGCAGGCAGGCCCCATGAAAAAGTCCGACAATCCGGCTGATCCCTTCAAGAAGGCACTGGCCGAGGCGACCCGTGTTCTGGCGGATGATGCTGACCTGAATGTCAGCTTTTCTGTGGACCCCGCGGGGATGTCCGGCGATTCCATGCGGCTGCCGCAGATCTCGCGCAGGATGACCCGCGATGAGGTGCTGTTGGCGCGGGGCACGGCCGATGCGCTGGCGATGAAGCGGCGGTATCACAATGCCGAGACTTTTGCCCGCTATGTGCCGCAGGGCCAGATGGCGCGTGATCTATATGAGGCGATGGAAAATGCCCGCTGCGAGGCGATGGGCGCGCGGGATATGCCCGGCACCGCTGGCAACATCGACGCGAAGATTGCCCATGATGCCAAAGTGCGCGGTTATGATCAGGTGACCGAAGCCAAGGATATTCCGCTGGCGGCGGCAGCGGGCTATTTGGTGCGCGAGCTGGCCACGGGCCGCAAGATGCCTCCTGCGGCGGCCAATGCGCTGGAGTTGTGGCGCGGGTTTCTTGAGGGCCAAGGCGGCAAGGCTTTGGGCGATGTAGATGAGGTTCTGGACGATCAAGCGAACTTTGCCCGTCTGGCGCGGCGCCTGATCTCGGAACTGGGATACGGCGATCAGTTGGGGGATGACCCCGACGAGATGGACGATCAGTCCGACGAGGAGAGCGCGCAGGAAGAAGAAGAGCAGGAGGACGCGGAAAACCCCGATGCACAGGGGGATGACGACGAATCCCAAGACGCCGAGGCACAGCCCGATCAGGCACAAGATCAGCAGATGGATCAGGCGCAGGCCCAGATCAGTCAGGATGACATGGCCGATCAGGAAATGGACGAAGAGGCAGAGCTGCCCGAGGGCGACGCGCCCATGGAGCCGCCGCCCCCTGCCCCCGCCTCCGAGGCTGATCCGGACTACAAGGTTTTCGACACCCAGTTTGACGAGGAAATCCGCGCCGAGGATCTGGCCGATCCGGCGGAACTTGAACGTCTGCGTGCCTATCTGGACCAGCAGCTAGAGCCTTTGAAGGGCGCTGTCAGCCGTCTGGCGAACAAGCTGCAGCGCCGTTTGCAGGCACAACAGAACCGCAGCTGGGATTTCGATCTGGAAGAGGGCATTCTGGACGCTGGCCGTCTGGCCCGTGTGGTGGCGAACCCCACCACCCCTCTTTCATTCAAGGTCGAGAAAGACACCGAATTCCGCGACACCGTGGTGACGCTGCTGCTGGATAACTCGGGCTCGATGCGGGGGCGTCCGATCAGCATCGCGGCGATTTGCGCCGATGTTCTGGCGCGGACGCTGGAGCGTTGCAACGTCAAGGTCGAGATTCTGGGCTTTACTACCCGCGCATGGAAAGGTGGCCAGAGCCGTGAGAAATGGTTGCAGCAGGGACGTCCCATGCAGCCCGGTCGTCTGAATGATCTGCGCCACATCATCTACAAGCAGGCCGATGCGCCGTGGCGCCGTGCGCGTCCGAACCTTGGTCTGATGATGAAAGAGGGTCTTCTGAAAGAGAACATCGACGGGGAGGCGCTGGAATGGGCGCACCGCCGGATGATGAACCGTCCCGAGGCGCGGAAAATCCTGATGGTGATCTCGGACGGGGCGCCGGTGGATGACAGCAGCTTGTCGGTGAACCCTGCCAACTTCCTTGAAAAGCACCTGCGCGACGTGATCGCTATGGTCGAAAAGCGCAAGCTGGTGGAACTGTTGGCGATCGGCATCGGCCACGACGTGACCCGCTACTATGAGCGTGCCGTGACCATCACCGATGTAGAGCAGCTGGCCGGTGCCATGACCGAACAACTGGCAAGCCTCTTTGACAGTGACCCCCGCGCCCGTGCCCGTGTGATGGGGATCAAATCTAGTATCCGGAGAGCTGGATGAGTTTTCAGACCTATGGCGTGACTGCACGCCCCGAACAGGGTCCGCCGCGACTGGCGGCTCTGCGTGATGAATTGCGCACTGAAGGACTGGCGGGCTTTTTCGTGCCGCGGGCCGATGCGCATCAGGGGGAATATGTCGCCCCGTGTGATGAGCGGCTGTCGTGGCTGACGGGCTTTACCGGCTCGGCCGGGTTTGCGCTGGTGCTGGCAGACAAGGCCGGTGTTTTCATCGACGGGCGCTATCGCGTGCAGGTCAAATCTCAGGTGGCGAATGTCTATACGCCGGTGCCGTGGCCTGACGTCTCCGCAAGTGAATGGCTGCTGGAAAACCTTGATGGGGGTCTGGTGGGCTATGATCCGTGGCTGCATACCCCGCGCGAGATTGAGGCGATGGAGCAGGCATTGGCTGGCAGTGATATCGGCCTCAAACCTGTGACCAATCTGGTAGATCGGATCTGGCAGGGCCGCCCTGCCCGCCCCGCCGCGCCTGCCACCGCCTTTCCGGTCGAGATTGCTGGCCTCACATCCGGCGAAAAGCGTCGGATGGTGGCGGATGTGCTGAGCAAAGCGGGCCAAGCGGCCTGCGTGCTGACCCTGCCCGACAGCATCTGCTGGATGCTGAACATTCGCGGCGCGGATGTGGCCCATAACCCCATCGTTCAGGCCTTTGCGATTGTCTTTGATGATGGCCGCGTGGCGCTGTTCTCGGACCCTTCCAAGTTCGAGGCGCTGGGACCGGACCCCGACATCTCGGTCGCGCCTCTTGAGGCGTTTGAGGCCGCGCTGGGGCAACTGACTGGCCCTGTCCGGCTGGACAAGGGCAGCGTGCCCGTGCTGGTCAAACAGGTATTGGACAGCTTTGAGGTCGCGACCCAATGGGGCGATGATCCTTGCGTTCTGCCCAAAGCCTGCAAGACCGAGGCCGAGATTGCCGCCACCCGCGAAGCGCATTTGCGCGACGGGGCGGCGATGGTCGAATTCCTGTGCTGGCTGGATGATCAGGCCCCCGGCACCCTGACCGAGATCGACGTGGCGCAAAAGCTGGAAGGCTTCCGCACCGCGACCAACCAGCTGAAAGATATCAGCTTTGACACGATCTCCAGCACGGGTCCGAACGGCGCGATCAACCACTACCGCGTGACCGAGGAAAGCAATCGCACGATCTGTGACGGTGAATTGTTGCTGGTCGACAGTGGCGGTCAGTATGAAGACGGCACCACAGATATCACCCGCACCATGCCCGTGGGCACCATCACTGATGAGCACAAAGACCGCTTTACCCGCGTGCTGCAAGGGATGATCGCCATCAGCCTTGCACGGTTCCCGAAGGGCATCGCAGGGCGTGATCTGGATGTGCTGGCACGCAATGCCCTCTGGCAGGCAGGGTTGGACTATGACCACGGCACCGGCCACGGGGTCGGCGTTTTCCTCAGCGTTCATGAGGGGCCGCAGCGGATTTCGCGGGTCTCGATGCTACCGTTGCAGCCGGGGATGATCCTGTCGAACGAACCGGGCTATTACAAAGAAGGCGACTATGGTATCCGCATCGAGAACCTGATCGTCGTCCAGCCTGCGGACTGCCCCGAAGGGGGCGATACGCACCGCCAGATGCTGAGCTTCGAAACACTCACTTGGGTTCCGATCGACCGCCGTTTGATCGATACGAAACTGCTAACCCGTGCCGAGCGTGCGTGGCTGGATAGCTACCATGCGACATGTTGTGACAAACTCCTGTCAAGACTGTCAGAAAAGGCGAAAACGTGGTTATTGAACATGACCTCGCCGCTCAACGAAGGCTGACATAAAATCGTCATCCCGCCGTGGCAGAGGAATAGATACAGGGGGACTGTACATGTCAGAACAAATCAAGGTCCACGCGAATGCGGGGACATATGTTGTGCGTGCTGGTGGGGCCGTACTGGGCGAAAGCCAGAACACGCTGGAGCTGGTCGAAGGGGATCACACGCCGGTTGTCTACTTCCCGCGTGAAGATATCGCCATGGCGTTTCTGGACGTCTCGGACCAGCGGACCAGCTGCCCCTTCAAGGGCGATGCGCAGTACTACAACATCGTGACCAAAAGCACGACAATCAAGAACGCAGGCTGGTCCTATGAGGACCCCAAGCCCGGTCTGGAAAAGATCAAAGGCTATCTGGCCTTCCACACCAGCGGTCAGGTCGCCGTCGAGCAGCTGTAATTTTCGCAGCACGCTAAGGATTATGGATCACACGCGCTCTGTCACAGGGCGCGTGTATTTCTTTGGCCGATGCGCAATGCCAGCGGATCAGGAATGCTCTTCTCTGGCGGTCTCGGCCAAGGCCTTATTGAAGGTCCGCAAGGCGTCCAGTTGAAACAATGCGCCCAAGATTTCCGGCGCGCCCTCGCCGCTGCTAGGGCGGATCACCGGCAGATAGTCCGCGCCGGTCTGATCGAACAGACGCATGGCGTCGCGCAGGGTCTGTCCTGCGGTCAGATATGTGCCGCTTTCTGCCAGCTCATTCAGATGCTCTTCAGGGGCCGCGCTGGGGTGATCTGGACGGCGCATCACGGACATGACCGAATACATCTTCAGCAGATAGGCCTGCGGTCCCGCCGCCAGTTGGATATCGCGCCGCATCAGTTGGCTCAGGAAGAAGCTGCGCTCAATCAGGCGCGTCGACAGGGCCGTCGCGCTTGAGACCGACACCATCACCGCCAAGCCCGTTTGCCAGTCGCCTGTCAGCTCGAACACAATCATGGTGGTTGATATCGGCGCGCCAAGGACCGAAGCCGCAACCGCCCCCATCCCCGCCAGCGCATAGAGCGTGGGCGAGCCGGAAAAGTTCGGGATAACCCCCGTGGCGATAATCCCGAAGGCCGCACCGGTCAGGGCACCCGTCATCAGCGCCGGCGAAAAGACCCCGCCCCCCATGCGGCCTGCCATGGTGATCGCCACCGCGATGATCTTGAGCAGCGCAAAGACGATTGCCTCATGCAGCAACAGATCGCCATGCAGCGCGCGGGCTGTGGTCTCGTACCCGACGCCAATGATGTGCGGGAACCATAGGGCGATCACCCCAAGCATCGCCCCCGTCACCATCGGCCGCATCCAGGGCCGCAGATGGGTGCTGGCCTGCACGCGGTTGCCCACGTTATCCGCCCAGAAGATCAGGCGCATCAGCACCACCCCGACGACCGCCGCCACAAGGCCCAGAATGAAAAAGGCCGGAAGCTCTTGGTAGAAGGCAAGGATGGTGGATGAACCCAGTGAGAACTCGCTGCCGTCGCCAAAAAACATCCGTGCGATCACACTGCCCGCCACGCTGGCCACGGCGATGGGGGCAAAGGCCTGAATGGCAAAGTGGCGCAGAACCACCTCCATCGCGAAAAGCGCCCCCGCGATTGGCGCGTTAAAGCTTGCCGCAACGGCGGCTGCCACAGCGCATCCCATAAGATTGCGGCCCGTGATCCCATCGGCCTGAATCCGTGCGCTGATAAAGGTACTCAGCACCGCCGCAAGGTGCACGACCGGTCCCTCGCGCCCGCTGGAGCCACCACTAGACAAGGTAATCAACGAGGCCAATGCCGAGGCCAGACCCGCGCGGCGTTCCACCCGTCCGTTGTTCAGAGCGGCGCCCTCGATCACATCAGCAACCGAACGCACCCGCCCATCCGGCGTGAACCGATGCAGGATGATCCCGACCACCAACCCGCCAAAGGTTGGAATGCCCACAACCCACATCC
>JAYZYX010000291.1:0-4641 GCA_036139795.1 Pseudomonadota bacterium
TCTGTGCGACCCGATGCGTAATCAAAGTCCAGAACGCTATCAACAATGGCGCAAGTGCTGCCCTGAGGATCACGGACCACATACGAGATGGTGTTGGTGGCTTGATCGAAGAAGGCTTTTACGACGGGGTGCATGGTGAGTCCTCCGGTTTCGGTTTCCTACATATATAGAAACTTGAATATGGCTTGCAAGGGGCTAAAAGATTTGATCCGCATCAATGTGCTGTTCGGCGATCTTTCGTAGTATTGTTCCGATATTTGATGATTGAGTCGGCGCTTTTGCACTCAAGACGTGCATGTCGCTTTTTTGTACCGGTACCAGCTGCTGTGGCGGGTTGACGCATGAAAGTGCTGACGAAACAGTCAAGGTGTCACAAATCTCTGACGCTTGCGTGGCAGAGGTGACATCGGTGCAAAGGGAGAGGCGCCACTTGGTTTGCAGTTAGATGTTTGCGTTTGTGCTGTCCTGACATGCGTCAACCGGCAACGCGTAGGCGTGTAAAACTGCAACCCAACCTGAGCGGGCTTGCCCGCTTGTGAGAACGTCATGGCGCGATATGCGCTTGGGAGGAAATGCGATGGAACTGAACCGTAAAAAAGCCGACCTGCTGGCACGTATTAACGCTGCTGGTGAGAACCGTTACGAACTGCTGGCAGAGCTTCGCAAACTGACTGCGGATATCTCGGCGCGGGGCATGGAGGTTTCGATCAACCTGCGGACCATGCTGGAAGAGATGGAAGACGAAGCCACAGAGGCAGAAATGGACAACATGCCGGTCTAAGGCCGCGCATCGGCTTCGGGCCTGATTGCGGAAGGCATGACCCAATAGAAAAGGCGCACCGGTTCGGGTGCGCCTTTTTCGTTGATACCATTGATGCTGGCGATGCAGCAGAGCGGCAGGATCAGGACAGGGAAATGCCCATGATCACGCTCATCAGGCCGATGACCGATACGAAGAGGGCTCCCATGTTCACGGGCATCACCTTGCGGATGCGTTCGCGCATTTCCTCATCGGGCAGGTTCGCCTTTTTCGCGCGCCAGACCGTTACGATCGACCAGAGGATCCCGCACAGGCCCAGTACAGACAGCAGGGCACCGCCCCAGATCAGCCAGCTCATCGCTACACTCCTTGCATTGCTTGGGCGCAGCGGTAAATGATGCCGCCGCTTACGTCCAGCCCTTGCACCGCCCCTTGCGGCGGTCTATCCCCTTTGCAACCCAATTCCGAGGAGCCCTCATGAGTGATATCCCCGAAAGCGCAGTCAGCGCCGCTGATGCCACCTACCGTGTCACCGCGGACGAGCTGCGCCAGTTCATCGAGCGTTTCGAGCGTCTGGACATCGAAAAGAAAGACCTCGCTGACCAGCAAAAAGAGGTGATGGCCGAGGCCAAAGCCCGTGGCTACGACGTCAAGGTGATGCGCAAGATAATCAGCCTGCGGAAGCGCGATCGCGATGACATCGCGGAAGAAGAAGCGATTCTCGAGATGTACAAAGAAGCCCTTGGCATGAGCTAAGGCGCGCTTGTCGCGACAGATCATAAGGCGGGTGCTGCGGCATCCGCCTTTTTTGTTGCCCGCTGTTCAGGGGGCGTTGCTTTAGCTTTTCTGGAACGCGGGCTGGATCAGGCGCACGCCGGGCAGGGCGGCGATTTTGTCCAGGTCTGCCTCATATTGGGCGGTCAGGCGTTCAATCGCGGGATCGTCCAGATTGGGCAGTTCGATCTCTTGCTCCAGCGCGTCGGGCAGGGCGAATTTGTCCAAGAAGGCGCTGATGATCCGTTGCCGCTGCTGGGGCGTTTGCGGATTATGCTGCTGGATGTAGGCGGTCATCCGGCGGAACCCTTCTTCGGTCATGATCTCTTTCAAGCCATTGAATTCGCCATTCAGGGTGAAATCCGAGGCCACGCCCGCCATGTCCCGCAGGATATCGCCCCAGATCAGCGGCGTGTCCTCATGGCACCAGATGGTAAAGTCGGCTTGGGGCACTGCCGCGGCCATTTGCTCGATCATGTCGGACCAGCGGATATCGGCAAAACGCACACCGTCCATGAATTCGGCAAAGCTAGGGGCATTGGCCTGCGGATAGCTGTCGGCAACGAACAGAACCGGATTGCGGATGGCCATATAAACCTGAAGTTCGGTCACCGGCAGCAGGGACATCAGGTCGGCCAGGCGACGGGGCGCGACGGGGTACATCTTGCCCTTCTCGAAAATCCGGTGCTGACGACCCAGCAGGTTCTCATGAGACAGGAGCGCCCGCGTGGCGCTGCCGCCAAAGCCGATCGCGTCCAGCATGGCCTTGCGTACGGCGCCGTCAGTGGGCTCGCCCTTCATCGAGGACATCAGCAGATCCTGCATCGGCTTGCGATAGGCATTCGGCGCAGGCACCGCGATCCCCTCAAAGCCCAATTGCGGCCCGTTCTTGGCAAGCGTCTGGATCAGTTGTTCGTGATCCGTGCTATGTGCGCCGATATGAAGTGCAATCTGCATCTGCTCTGCCTAACTTTTTCGAGTGGTCCCGATTGGTATTAATTATATTCTAATTTATGGACAGTTAAACCGCATTCGGGCAGGAGGCTGTTATGACTGATTTCACATCCGCCAAACCTCATCGCAAAACCTGGTCACTGCCCGACCCTTGGTCCGTGGGCGCTATCGTGATCGCAGCGCTTGTGCTGGCCCCGATCGTCTCGGTTCTGCTGATCGCCTTCAACCCGACCGAGAATATCTGGCCCCATCTGCTGTCCACAACCTTGCCGCGCTATTTCGGCACGACGCTGGTGATGATGTTCAGCACCGGCCTTTTGGCTGCGATGGTCGGGACGGGTGCGGCTTGGCTGGTGGTGCGGCACAGCTTTCCAGGTGTGCGCTGGCTGGAATGGGCGCTGCTGACGCCGCTGGCGATCCCCGCCTATATCGGGGCCTATGCGCTGGTGGATTTCCTAGAATATGCAGGTCCGCTCCAGACCGCGCTGCGCAGCACCTTCGGCTGGCAAACGGCCCGAGACTACTGGTTCCCTGAGGTGCGCAGCCAAGGTGCTGCGGTGATTGTTCTGGCGGCCTCGATGTATCCCTATGTCTACCTGCTGACCCGCGCCGGTTTCCGCGAACAATCCGGCTGCGGTCATGAGGTGGCGCAGTCGCTGGGGGCAGGGGGCTGGTCCCGTTTCGTCCGTGTGGGGCTGCCGTTGGCCCGTCCGGCCATCGCCGCAGGCACTGCGATTGTGATGATGGAGACCGTGAACGATTTCGGCACTATGGATTATTTCGCGGTGCAGACCCTGACCACGGGGATTTTTACTGTCTGGCTGCAAGGCAACAACGCTGGCGGCGCAGCGCAGATCGCCTGTGTCATCCTTGGCCTTGTGATCTTTCTGGTCGCGATGGAGAAACTCAGCCGGAAGAGGGTCCGCTTTTACGCGCTGTCCCGTCGGCACCGTCCGATCCAGCGCCTGCCGCTGTCGGGTGTGCGGGCGTGGTCGGCAACGGCCCTTTGCGTGGTGCCTGTGCTGATCGGCTTTGTGCTGCCCGTAACGGTGATCGGTGAACACGCGCTTGAGAATATGGAGGGCTTCGTCGCCTCCGGCCTGCTGAAGGCGTTCTGGAACACGCTGACCGTTGGCGGCATCGCTGCGGTTCTAACGGTCGTGGCGGCGCTGTTCATGGTCTACGGCGTGCGTCTTTCGGGGCGCCGGTTGCCGCAGCTTTTGGCACCGCTGACAACCATCGGCTACGCGGCACCTGGTGCGGTGCTGGGGGTCGGCATTCTGATCCCGCTGGCCGCAAGTGACCACCTTCTGGCCGACGCGGTTGAGGCGCTGACCGGCAACAATATCGGCCTGATCCTGACCGGCTCGGCCTTTGCGCTGGTGCTGGCCTATTCGGTGCGTTTCTTCGCTATCGCCCAAGGGGCCGCTGATTCCGCGATGGAGCGTGTCGCCCCCAACCTGCCAATGGCCGCGCGGTCGCTGGGACGTGACCGCTTGCGGGTCCTGTCCGAGATTTATTTGCCGCTGATGCGCGGCTCTATCGGCTCGGCCTTGCTGCTGGTTTTTGTGGATTGTGTCAAAGAGTTACCTGCCACATTGCTGCTGCGCCCCTTTAATTACAGCACCCTTGCAACGCGGGTTTACGATCAGGCCAGCCTTGAGAATATCGGCGACGCCGCCCCCGCCGCGCTGCTGGTCAGCGCCGTCGGTTTGGTCGCCGTCGCGCTCTTGGCCCGCGCGAACCGATAGGGGCTTGCAAAGCCCTACGGGTCATCGTAAACGCGTGTCAGCGCCCCTATAGCTCAGCTGGTAGAGCAACTGATTTGTAATCAGTAGGTCCGCGGTTCGAGTCCGTGTGGGGGCACCACTTTTTCCCTCGAATGTCGCATGTTCGGTCATTGTTTTTCCTTTAGGCTCCTTTTGTTCGCTTTTGGGAAGATGACGGGAAGTCCGTAGCCCATTCATTGCCAAGTCAGTTACGACGCGATTACTATTCTGGGCATGGCTACGATTCAGAAAACGGCCCACGGTTGGCAGGCGCAAGTTGCGCGGCGCGTAAACGGTAAGACCGTTCGCAAGGCAAAGACCTTTAAGAGCAAGCGTGAGGCTCAGGTGTGGGCGCGTGAGTTCGAAGTCAGTATCTCCGCAGGC
>JAYZYX010000292.1:0-15056 GCA_036139795.1 Pseudomonadota bacterium
AACGCACAGGAGCCAAAATCAGCCCTTAGCGTACTATTCTGCCCCCTCCGGCATCAGACCCCAACTGGGGCTTCATCTGCTGCAGAACGGGATCACACCGAAATTGTACACGGACCGCACGCCCGAGGAATATGCCGGTGCGCGCCTGATGAACACTGTCGCCCACCACCATGTGACGACCGAGCGTGAGGATGCGTTGGGCTGCAACCACTGGCCAAGCGATGAATACGGCTATTTCGGCCACTACCACTACATCGGCACCCCTGACCAAATTTTCGCTGGCACAAGCCCCTTCCAAGCCGCTGCATTGGTGGGGGTGCCCGCAGGGCTGCCAGCTTACTCCGGTCTTGCTTGAGACCGGACATATTCTTTGATCGTTTCTAGCGGTGCGCCACCGCAACTTGTCACAAAATAGCTCGGAGACCAGAGGGCGGGGCCAATTTTCTTGAGTTGCGGGAAGTCGCGACGCAGGCGGCGGGATGTGCCCGTTTTGGCAGCGTTCGCAAAGACAGACACCGGCACAGCTGGTGGCAAGGACACAAGAAGATGGATGTGATCCTCTTCGCCGCCAAACTCTTCCACTCTGCCGCCCGGCGCGGCCGCGCGTGCGTTGAGTACGTCACGGGCCACGTCGAGCATATGCCCTGTCAGCACCTTCCGGCGATACTTAGTCACCAGAACCATATGGTAGCAAAGGGCATAAATGCAGTTGTTTGTTGAGGTATATGCTTGAAGGCTCATGTCAGAACCATTACCATAATATGCGTTATGACTGCAACCAGATCCCTCTCCTTCAAGCTCTATCCGAGCAAGCTGCAAGCTGAAGCGCTGTGGCGCAAGCATGTGATGCTGAAGGACTTGTGGAACGCTGCGCTCGAAGAACGTATCGGGGCCTGGGCGAAGGGTATTCGCATCCGGCGGTCCGATCAGGAAAAGGCTCTGAAACACATCCGGCAGGATGTTGAGGGGTGGCGCGGCTTGATCCACACCCATGAAGCACAAGTCGTTCTGAAGCGGCTGGATCTGGCGTTCGATGGCTTCTTCCGGCGCGTCAAAGCCGGTCAGACTCCGGGCTTCCCGCGCTTTCGGTCCGCAGATCGTTTTCGCGGCTGGGGGTACAAGGAACACGGCAACGGCTTTAAGGTCGAGATGCGCAACGGCGGCCGGCACGGCTTCGTCAAGCTGTTCGGTATTGGCCGGATGCGGATGCGGGGCATCGCAAGAACGCCCGGGCGTGTCCTTAAGGCCGATGTGTTCTATTCAGCCCGCGGCTGGCACCTCAATGTTGTGGTCGAGACCGGCTGTGCCGAACGTGCGCGCCCAACAGGCGGGGCGATCGGGCTTGATTGGGGCCTGTCCGAGTTTGCGACAATTGCCCATGAAGATGGATCATTCGAGGCGCTTGCAAACCCGCGCCATCTGGATGCTGACGCCGACAATTTGCGGGCAGAGCAGCGCCGCCTCTCAGCGGCAGCCCGCGCCCGCAAGATCTCTGGACGTGCCCTTGTGCGACATCGCAAGGCACTGGCGCGTCGGCACGCGAAAGTCGCAGCCCGCCGAAAGGACTTTCTGCACAAAGCCTCAGCCGCTTTGGTTGCTCGCCACCGGATGATCGCAACGGAACAGCTGAAGATTCGAAACATGACGCGCTCAGCGCGTGGATCGATTGAGGCGCCCGGCAAGAACGTGGCGCAAAAGGCAGGCCTCAACAGGGCCATTCTGGACACGGGCCCTAGTGCCTTTCTGAATATGCTCAGGTACAAAGCGGAAGAAGCTGGTATCGGGTTCCTTGAAGCCCCGACGCGGTCTCTCAAGCCGTCACAACGCTGTCCCGATTGCGGCGCTGTGCGCAAGAAGACCCTGTCCGAGCGGCAACACTCCTGCTCTTGCGGGTGCAGCTTGGGCCGCGACGAAGCCGCGGCCCGCGTCATGCTCCAATGGGGGCTGGACGAACTGCACCGCTTGAAAACGATCAACACGGCCGGGACGGTCGTGGGTTAGGCGCATGCCTGACCCGAAACCCCCTCCAAATAACCGTATTGGTGGGGGAGGTTCATCCGATCCATATCTATGGCGATCTGGCCCGTCCCAGCCGCGCTGTAGACTACCGCATCTACCAGCCCAAGCTGCTACAGGACTACATCGACCGCGGCGGCGAGGTTGTCTATGGCGCGGTCGAGCGCGAGATGATCGAGGGCATCGCAGACGAATATGATCTGACCGTTGTCTGCACCGGCAAGGGGCCGATCGGCCAGATGTTCGGCCGCGATGACCGTTTCTCTCCGTTTGAACGTCCCCAGCGGATGCTGTGCGTGGGTCTCTTCAAAGGCATCCAAGAGACCGAGACCCGCGCAGTCACCATGTATTTCTCGCCCGGTGCGGGTGAATTGATCGAGATTCCCACCTGGTCCTTCAACGGCTGGTGTCAGGCGCTGGTATTCGAGAACCACATCGGCGGCGATCTGGAGGTTCTGGCAAAGACCAAATACGACGACGACCCCCGTGCGTTCCTTGATCTGCTGCTGGAGAAGATCGAAAAGCACTACCCCACGCTCTATGCCCGCATTGATCGTGAAAAGTTCGATCTGGCGAACTCGAACCTTGATCTGCTGCAAGGGGCGTGACGCCGACGGTCCGCAAGACATACACCACTCTGGAAAACGGCAAGCTAGCCGTCGCTTTGGGCGATGTGCATGCGGTCGTTGATCCGGTGCTGGGGCAGGGGGCGAACATGGCCTCATACGCGGCGGTTATTCTGGGCGAAGAGATCGTGGCAAACGATGTGTTCGACCAACGCTTTATCGAGAAGTTCGACGCCCGCCGCCATGACCGCGTGATGTCGGGCACCCGCTGGACCAACTACATGCTGGAAAATCTGGCCAAGCTGGACCCGACCCTGCTGCAATACATCGGCGGCATGGCCCAAAGCCGCGATCTGACCGACCAGTTCACCGAGGACTTCAACCATCCCGAAAAGCAATGGGATGTCTTCTCCAGCCCTGAACGTGTGCGCGCAGCCGTCGCCCGTTCGCAGGTTCCGCTGGCAGCGGAATAACCGAACCGTTGCAGCGTGGTGGGGTCATTTCTGACCCAACCGCTGCTCGTTCAAGGAAACATGATATGAAAACGATCCTATCCGCGGCAGCTCTGCTGACCGCAACGGTGACCTGCGCGCAGGCGCAAGACGCCGCAACCCCTTGGTCCCTGCGTCTGGGGATTGCCAACCTTGGCTTTGACGAGAGCGCAGACATCAGCCTGAACGGCGCCCGCGTACGCGGTGCCAGCTTTGAAACCGATGATGACACGACGCTGACCGTCTCACTGGGCTATCGGTTTGCCGACCGCTTCTCAGCCGAGGCCACAGTCGGACTGCCCCCCACCGCGCAACTGAACGGCACCGGTCCCCTGCAAGGGATGGAACTGGTCACCAAAGAGCAGGGCAAACCCCTGAACGGGCTTGGCTCCCGTTGGGAAATCGGCGGCGCGCAGGCGTGGGCGGGCTATACGGCCAGCCTGTCGCTGCCGGTGAAAACCTTGCAAGACACCGATCAAGGCCGCGTCGAGCTGCACCGCAAGCCGCTTGGGGTTGTCGGGTCGATCACCCCTTGGAATTTCCCTGTGATGATCGCGGTTTGGCACATTCTGCCCGCGCTGCGGACGGGCAATACCGTGGTGGTTAAACCCTCGCCCTTCACACCTTTGGCCACGATCCGATTGGTCGAAATCATGCAAAGCGTGCTGCCCGAGAATATCGTGCAGGTGGTCACTGGCGACGACAAGGACGTGAACCTTGGCGCGGCCATGTCCGCCCATGAGGGCATCCGCAAGATCGTCTTCACCGGCTCTTGCGCAACGGGGCGCCGCGTGATGCAAACCGCCGCCGACACCATGAAGCGCCTGACGCTGGAACTTGGCGGCAATGACGCAGGGATCGTCTTGCCCGACGCGGACCCCGCCGCCATCGTCGAGGGGCTGTTCTGGGGCGCATTCATCAACAACGGCCAGACCTGCGCCGCGATGAAACGCCTTTATGTGCATGCCTCGATCTATGATGCGGTCTGCGAACATCTGGTGGCTTTTGCCAAGACGATCCCCGTTGGCGATGGTCAGGATGAGGGGTCAATCCTTGGCCCGATCCAGAACCAGATGCAATTCGACAAGGTCTCGCGGCTGGTCGAGGCGGCCAAAACCAAGGGCCGTGTTTTGCTTGGCGGACAGGCAGGCGAGGGCCTGTTCTTTCCGCCGACCATCATCGCGGATCTGGACGCCTCGGACCCGCTGGTCAGCGAAGAGCAATTCGGTCCAGCCTTGCCGGTGATCCGCTATACCGACATTGATGAGGCCATCACTGCTGCAAACGCGTCGGAAAACGGCCTTGGCGGCTCGATCTGGACGTCGGACATCGCGAAAGGGCGTGCCTTGGCAAACCGTCTGGAATGCGGCTCGGTCTGGATCAACAAGCACGGAGCCATCCAGCCGAACGCCCCCTTCGGCGGCGTCAAACAATCGGGGTTTGGCGTGGAATTCAGCGAGGAAGGCTTGGCCGAATACACAGATATTCAGGTCGTGTTCTCGTAACAGCTTATCAAGCGGCGCTTATCGGCATCTCTGGCACATGGCCGGGGATGCCGTCTTTCCAATCCCCCACTAAATAGCCAACATTTTTAGTCAACTTTAAACTTGACTGATTTACTAAGATTAATCTAAGTCCCGACCCAGAGACCAGAAAAGGGACATGATATGATCCGCAACGCTCTGCTTGCCGCCACTGCGGTAGGCCTTTTCACCGCCAGCCTCGTGCAAGCCGCCCCTGTAACGCTGACCGATATCGCCGGTCGCGAGGTCACGGTTGATGCACCGGTGGACCGCGTGATCCTGGGCGAGGGTCGTCAGATTTTCTTTGCCGCTGTTCTGGACGGGGAAAACCCGTTTGAGCGGGTAGTCGGCTGGCGCGATGACTTCCGTCAGGCCTCGCCCGAAAGCTATGACATCTACGCCGAAAAATTCCCGCAGCTGAAGGACATCCCGACCTTTGGCGGCTTCAAGGACGGCTCGTTCGATATCGAGCAGGCGGTCGCCCTGACCCCTGACGTGCTGATCATGAACCTTGAATCCAAGGCCGCCACCGATGAGGCGGGCTATGAGGAAAAGCTGGCCAAAGTTGGCATTCCGATCGTCTACGTGGATTTCCGCGAAAAGCCGTTCGAGCATACCTCGCAGTCGATGGAAATCATCGGCAAGCTGTTTGGCGAAGAGGAAAAAGCGTCCGAATTCAACGCTTTCTATGAAGAACAGATCGCCCGCGTGACCGACGTAATCGCCGCGCAAACCGATCTGGAGCGTCCGCTGGTGTTTGTGGAACGGGCAGGCGGCTATTCCGAGGATTGCTGCATGTCCTTCGGTGACGGCAACTTTGGCCGCTTTGTCGAACTGGCTGGTGGCAAGAACATGGGCAGTGAGTTCATCCCCGGCACCTTCGGTACCGTGAACGCCGAGCAGGTCATCGCCTCGGACCCCGATCAGATCGTGGTGACAGGCGGCAACTGGGATGCCTATGTGCCTGGCGGCGCATGGGTCGGCATGGGGCCGGCCTCGGACATGGATGAGGCCGCGCGCAAACTGGCTGCCCTGACCCACCGCCCCGCGTTCACCGGCGTGAAGGCCGTCGAAGAGGGCAACGTCCAGGCGATCTGGCACCAGTTCTACAACTCGCCCTACAGCTTTGCGGCGGTCCAGAAGCTGGCCACGTGGCTGCACCCCGAGATGTTCCCCGACCTTGATCCCGACGCCACCATGGCAGAGCTGCACGAGCGCTTCCTGCCGGTGGACTACCAGCCGGGTTACTGGGTCTCGCTGCCCGCAACAGCCACTCATTAACCAATGACGGGGGCAGCACCTAGCAGGCTGCCCCCTTTTACCCATGAGATTTCAATGACCCTTGCCGCCAACACCCCCACCCATGCGCAAGCATATCACGGCCTTGTGGCCCGCCGCCTTGCAATTCTTGGCGTGCTGGTCATGGCCCTGATCCTTTCGGTCGCGGTAGATGTCTCGCTTGGCCCCGCCCGCTATGCGGTCAGCGATGTGCTGCACACCCTGTTCCTGCCTTCGCAGGCCGATATCCAGATGCGTGTGGTGGTCTGGGACATCCGGATGCCCATGGCGCTGCTGGCTGTGACGGTGGGTGCGTCCCTGTCGTTGGCAGGCGCTCAGATGCAAACCATTCTGGCCAACCCGCTGGCCTCGCCCTTTACGCTGGGGCTGTCGGCGGCGGCCTCATTCGGCGCGGCAATGGCAATGGTGCTGGGGGTCGCGATCTATCCGGCGGCTGTCACGCTGATGGTCCCGATCAACGCCTTTGCTATGGCGATGGCCGCATCCCTCTTGATCTTTGGCCTGTCCACCCTGCGCGGTGTGACGGTGGAAACCATCGTCCTTTTAGGCATAGCGCTGGTCTTTACCTTCAACGCAGCGCTCGCCCTTTTGCAATATTTCGCCTCGGAACAGGCGCTCTCGGCGGTGGTCTTCTGGACCATGGGCAGCCTGACCAAAGCCACATGGGGCAAAGTGGCCGTGACTGCGGTAATCCTTGCCATCTGCGCCCCGCTTTTTGCCCGCCGCGCATGGGCCCTGACCGCCATCCGCCTGGGCGAGGCCCGCGCCGCCGCTATGGGCGTGCCAGTCAAACGCCTGCGCCTTGAGGCGCTGTTTCTGGTGTCCCTACTGGCGGCAGTGCCTGTCAGCTTTGTCGGGACCATCGGCTTCATCGGCATTGTCGGTCCTCATGTGGCACGGCTGCTATTGGGCGAGGATCAACGGTTCTTCCTACCCGGCGCGATGCTGTCAGGGGCGCTGATCCTGTCGGCCACCTCTGTCCTATCAAAAGCAATTCTGCCGGGCGCCGTGCTGCCGATCGGCATCATCACCGCCTTGGTGGGCGTGCCGGTCTTCATGACCCTGATCCTGACGAAAGGGCGTAAAGCATGGTAAGCCTGCAACTGGACCGCATCGGCGCAGGCTACGGCCGCCGCCAGATCCTAAGCGATATCTCTTCCCCACCGATCCAAGGAGGCACACTCACCGCCCTTGTCGGCGCAAATGCTGCCGGCAAATCCACCCTCTTCCGCCGAATTGCAGGGCATCTGCGCGGCAATGGCACCGTCTCCATATCAGGCGCCACCAAAGACGATATGCGCTACATGCCCCAAGACACCGGCATGAACGCGGCCCTCACGGTCTATGAATCGGTGATCCTTGCACTCAAGCAGGGCAGGGGCGGCTGGCGCCTCTCGACATCAGAACTACGCGCCGTCGACAAAGCCCTCCACCGTTTCGGCATCGCCCATCTGGCCGAGCATCAACTGGCCGAGCTTTCCGGCGGACAGCGTCAGTCCGTTTCAATCGCGCAAACGCTGGTCACCCAACCCAAAATCGTCCTGATGGACGAGCCCACCTCCGCCCTTGATCTCCACCGCCAGTTCGAAGTGCTTGAGGCCCTGAATTCCTACGCCCAAGAGACAGGCGCAGTCCTGATCTTGGCCCTGCACGACCTAAACCAAGTAATGCGCTGCTGCTCCATGGCCATCGCGATCGCAAATGGGCGTACCCTCGGCGCGGGCCCCACGCTCGAAGTTCTCACCTCCACCCTCATTCGCGCCCTCTACGGCATCGATGCACGGGTCGAAAGCTGTTCGCGCGGCTGCCCGATGATGATCGTGGACGGTCCGGCGCGAGAATCTGCATAAACTTTCAGCCATGCAGTAGACGCATTGCTGCATTGCAGAGAAATCCTTTGTGCAGGCGCAGCAATCTAGCTATATTCAAAGGGTAGACAGCGTCTCTCCTCCTCCCTGACGTTGTCTTGAAAATTCAGGCGGCACACATCTCCTCCTCCCTTGTGTGTCGCCTTTTTCTTTTCCTCACCCCTCCAAAAACCAAAACCCGCTGCCTTCATCTTGGCAAAAATACCTCGGGGTGCGGGGCAGAGCCCCGCGAACACCTGACACGGTCGCGGCGTTAAAATCAAAGCGCAGCCGCTTTTATTTGAAACTTTAAATTAAAATTCAGGAAAACGCCCACGCATCCAAAATCGCGCGGGAAAACAGCGGCGTTTCACTATGCCCTATAAAATTTCGGATTTTTCTATGACTCATAATAGGGGTAACCAGCCAAAAAACCCTTTTATGAGTCATAGCACCAATTTTATTCCCACCGATTTAGTATGGGGTCGACTCGGGGCCTGGCACGCATAGGCTCCTGTCATGTACCTATTCCAGTTCCTAAAATTGTAAGCATAGTCAACGCGTCAGAGACCACTGCGCGGGCAAATGAAAAGCCCCACCGCCTTCTTACCAGCGGCAGGGCTTTCCCATGTGCGAATGGCCCCACCCGCAAGGCGGGGCCAAAGGGTTAGAACGCCAGTTTCAGCTGATAGGACAGTTCCGGCGCGCCCGTTGATCCCGCATGCAAGGCCAGAACGCTGGTGCCTTGGCCTTTCGCGAAATAGCGGGTGAACGCCAGTGATCCGCGCAGGGCCGTGTGCCGCTCGGTCGCTTCAGCGTCCAGCTCGAACCCGAAAGCGCGGCCGGTATCGGGGTTCACCTTGTCGTAGGTGATTGACCCACCACCCCCGCAGCGGCTGTCGAGCCCGTCAAAGCTGTCACAGAACCCGCGCAAGGTCAGCGAAAGTGCACCGCCAAGCCCGTCCCACATTCCCTCACCATCAAAGGCTTTGCTGGGATCATTGGCCAGACGGACTTCTAGGAATGTCCGGTTACCAGTCACACCGTCAACGGTCAGATTACCGGACTGCTTGAACGGCCCCGAGGTCGCAGTGACATCCGTGGTCGTATCCGGTGCGTGGTAAAAGTCGATCCCGACCCGTGGCGTGACAATAGTGTCGCCAAAGCTCAGATCGCCCGCCAAGGATGCCCCAGCAAAAAGGCCGAAGTAAGTGAAATCGCCGGTCGCGTTTATGGTCCGATCTCGCTCGAAATCCAGATCATAGCTATGTCGGCCTACGACACCTGCCAGATGGTAGCTGTAGAACATCTCATCTGCGACACGGCCGGCCCCATAGAAACCACCGTTCAGGCCCATACCCGAAATGGTTCCGTCCGCTTTGTCGGTCACGGCGCTCTGGCTGAGATAGCCCCCAATAAAGTTGCCGCTCACCCGATCATCGCCGCGCAGACGTTCTTTGCGGTGAGCAAAGCTCAGAAGATGCTGGGTGCCCAGATCATCGTCGTGGGTCAGGGTCAGCGACAGTTGATCGACCACGCGCACGCCCGTGTCGGCATTGCACAGCTCGCGCTGCCAATCTGTTTCCAGATACAGAGACCCGCCGGAAGCCGACACCTTACCCGACAGCGGATCGCTGTTGGATGCGCAAGGCACGACACGACCGCCATCGCTAAACCTCAGAGAGGCTTTCAGCCAGTCCAGCGCATCGGCACTATAGTCCGAAATCTGGGCCGACTGGCGCTGCATGGTCACACGGAGGTCGTCCGCAAGAATGTCGGTCAGGTCATCCTTGATCATAGCGATCATGTCAGGGGTGATGGTGACCACAGTCGCCTTGCCGTTTCCCGTGCCGCGCAGGGTGTTACCGGTGGGCCGGCTCTCATAGACATGGACACCGCCGATATCCGATCCCGTCGGTGCAGCCCCCGATGTGGCGGTCGAGCCTGCCAGCAAAGTGGCCTGCAAGGTGGCAAGGTTGCTAACCTCACCCCGACGCAGGTCGGCAGCGGTCAGCGTATAACTGGCAGTGTAGCGCCAGATCTCGCCAGCCCCCAGCACGCCGTCATCGGTGACACCAACCTCCGCCACAAGGGCCTCGTCGCTGGTCAGCGGATCGTCAAGGCTGACGGTGTTATAGTCCAACTGGCCAAGGTTCTGTACGGTGATGGCGTAGGTGATCACCTCTCCCACTTCGGGGAAGGTAGATAGACCGCTGGCGTCCGCCGTCTTGGTCACCCTTAGGCCCGTGGTATAGCCATTGGGGTCCATGGGAATGTGGTTGTGCACGATCCCTTTCGACAAAGTGGCCGAGTTGGTCCAGTCCCCAAAGGTAAAGCCGAAGTTCAGGTAGTAAGTCTCGTCCCCGCCCGAGGCACTGGGCAAGTTAGACGATGCCACAATCTCTTCCACCCCTAGGCCAAGAGCCGGTGTGTAGGTGCCGCTTTGGGGCGGAATGATGTCCGATACAAAGCTGTAGTCGGCATGGCTGACACGCAGGCTATAGGTACCGCTTTGCGCAGGAGATTGCAGCAGGAACGAATAGCGTCCGTCCGAACCGGTGACCTTGTTGTTGCTATCGCCTGCGGCGGTGTCCAGCCAGCTATTGGGCACTTCGCTGCCGTTGAACAACAGAGTCACGGTTGCATCCTGAAGCGGCTGGCGGGTGATGGCATCGTAGACCACACCGCTGGGGTCAACGACCAGTGCGTCCACTTCGGTAATCACGCGATCAGCGCCTGCGGCGACCTCGATGTTCTGGACCGTCTCGCCCTGTGGGTTCCCCCGTTCCGAACGTGATTGCACGGCCACGTCACCCGGCGGAACAAAGCGGATGCTGTAGGTGGCCTGCTCCAGCTCAAGGAAGGTGTATAGGCCAGTGCTGTCCGTGGTTGTGCGGGCAACCTCAAGACCAGTGCTCTGGTCATAAAGGATCACTGTCACCCCTTGCTTGCCTGTAGAACCATCCGTCACATGACCGCCGATCGAGCCGAGGAAGGTCACAATCGCCTCATCGGTGTCGAACGTCGGACCCGATTGGTCACTGACGCTGCCCGTACCAGCAGTTGCGCTGACCGTGGCAAGGTTGCTGACCGAGCCGGTGTTCAGATCAGCCGTGGTAATCATGTAGTCCAGCACAAAGGTCAGACTATCGATCTGCCCCGGAGCCAGCGACGCAATGGTCTGCGCCACTGTCCCGCCGAACAGCGGATCGCTAAGTGTCACGTTGGTTAGTGTCACGTTGGTTAGTGTAACATTACCGGTGTTCTTGACCGCCAGAGTATAGACGATCTTGTCCCCAAGCGAGGTGCCAAGCGTGCCGTCAATATCCTGCAATTCGCCGGATTTCTTCAGGGCAATTCCCGCAGTGCCGGCAATCGGGGTACTCAGGGCTTGGGATAGGGTGTCCGAGACGGTCTCGGACCCGTCTCCGGCTTTGGTTCCACTGCCATCGTCGTCCGACCATGCGGTTGCAGTGGCCGAGTTGGTGACCCCGCCAGCATCCACATCGGCTTGCGTGACCACATGGGCAAAGCTGGTGGTCGCCACAGCGCCCGGCAACATCAGCGCGGCTGTGGAGCCGGTGCTAAAGCTGGCCGCAGGCAAAGTGGCAGTCAGGACTGTATTGTCCGCACGGCGGAAGTCCTCGGCAATGGCAACATCGCGCAGGGTGGTGTTGCCACTGTTGGTCACCGTGATCGTGTAGGTCAGCGTGTCTCCTAGGGTAACGGTGCCGCTTTGGTCCGTATCGGTGTGATTGACGGTCTTCGCGATGGCGATATCTGCCGCTTGGGTCAAAACCGTATCCGTTGCCGACGTGTCTGTGACCTGACTTGCCATCGGCGTCGTTGCCGTCACAAGCGCGGTGCTGCCGACGCTGCCCCTGTCGATATCGCTTTGGGTCAACACGTAGCTTGCGGTGTAGGTGGTGCTGTCGCTGGCCCCCGGCAGCAATGACGCAATCGGCCCGCCAGTCAAAGTCACGCCCGCATCGGTCAGGACTAAATTGGTCAAGGTTACATTGCCGGAGTTGGTCACGGTGAACGCATAGGTCACCGTATCGCCAGCCGCAGGCGTGCCCGATCCCAGCGTTGCGGTCTTGACCAAAGTGATCCCGCCCGCCCGCGTCACGCTGTTGGTCACGGCCGTATCAGTGGTATCGGTCACATCTTCGCTGCCGTCGCCCGCACGAGTGCTGTTGTTGTCACCGTCGACCCATGCGGTCGCGGTCGCGCTGTTGCTAAGACCGCCCGCATCAATATCCGCTTGGGTCACTGTGTGGGTCATCGTCGCTGTCGCCGTCGCCCCGCTAGGGAAACTGGCCGCGCTTGCTCCGCTTGAGAACACAGGCGTTCCCAACGAAGCGCTAAGGACAGTGCTATCAGCGCGCGTGAAATCATCGCTCAGGCTCAGATCCAACACCGTGACCGAACCTGAGTTCGTGGCGACCACAGTATAGGTCAGGATATCGCCCGCCGTCAGGGTGCCGCTGCTGTCCACGTCATTGCTGCTGACGGTTTTGGTGACGGTCAGTTCCGGCACCGTGGGCAAGCTGGTGACCGTCGGAGTGTCGCCGGTGCCGGTGGCACTAGAGCTGTCGGAAACATCATCGCTGCCAGTAGGACTGCTGCCTGTAACGGTAGCACTATTGGTCACACTGCCCGCATCCAAATCCGTCTGAGTGATCGTATGCACAGCTGTGAAGGTGACCGTATCACTCGCCCCCGGGGCCAGCGATGCAATCGGCCCGCCACTCACGATGGCATTGGTGTTGGTCAGGGTCAGGTTGGTCAGGGTCACATTACCGGTGTTGGTCACGGTAAAGGTGTAAGAGATCGTCTCTCCCACCTGCGCGAAACTGCCCGTCATGTTCAATGTATCAGCCATCGCCAGCGAGACTGCAGGCGCTGAAGTGAGAGTCGAGGCGACTGCGGTCCCGTTGCCAGCGCCAGTCGTGGTATTACCGGACGAGGTGCTCTCGACGGAAAAAGCCGTTCCCGTATCGCCATCAGTCGACAAAGCCGTGAAACTGGCAAGGTTGCTCAACGATCCGCTGTCCAGCTGAGCCTGCGTCACGGTGTGGTTGATGGTAAAGGTCAGCGTATCCCCGACCTCAAGCACCGCACCATCGGTGCCGCTGGCCCCGCTGCCTGTTTTCACCGGCGTGCCCATAGCAGGGTTCGTCGTGGTGCTCTCCCCGTCGGTCAGCGTATCCGTCCACGTCAGATCATAGAGGGTGACGTTACCAGTGTTTGCAACGCTAACCGTATAGCTCAGAACATCACCCGCAGCGGCGCCATCGGCCAAAGCGGTCTCATCCACGCTCTTGGTGACCGTCAGCTGAGGCGTCTGGGAAAAGCTCGTGCCTGTCGCGGTCCCATTGCCCGCACCCGTGGAGGTGTTTCCGGTCGAGGTGCTCTCCACAGTAAACGCCGTTCCCGTATCGCCATCGGTTGTCAGTGCCGTGAAACTTGCAAGGTTGCTCAGCGATCCGCTGTCCAGCTGAGCCTGCGTCACGGTGTGGTTGATGGTAAAGGTCAGCGTATCCCCGACCTCAAGCACCGCACCATCGGTGCCGCTGGCCCCGCTGCCTGTTTTCACTGGCGTGCCCATAGCGGGATTCGTCGTGGCGCTGTCGCCGTCCGTCAACGTGTCCGTCCACGTCAGATCATAGAGAGTGACGTTACCAGTGTTTGCAACGCTAACCGTATAGCTCAGAACATCGCCCGCCGCCGCGCCATCGGCCAAAGCGGTCTCGTCCACAGTCTTGGTGACCGTCAGCTGAGGATTTGAGGACGCCGCTGCCACAGTCGTAACCGCTGCACAGACCTTTGCTGTCAGGCCGCTTATGTAGCTGTTGCTTGGGTCCGCGATATCCGCATAGGTCGAACCAACGAAAACATTGCTGGAACTTCCAGCAACGCCATCGATCAGCGTTTGAAAAGCTGTATCTGAGCCAGAATAGCGCGTCGCGGCCTCACCAATCACCATGAGAACGATTTCATGACCTGCCGCACGGATATTCGCGGCACTCGACGAAAAAGTCGCAGCGTCACGGATGCCGCCAACACCCCCACCATTGCCGTTAATCCCGTCAGCATCTGTCAGCAGAACAACAACCGAAGCGGTATTTGCACGCGCTGCCGCACCGCCATCGCTCTGATACTGGCTGCTGCCATAGTTGGTCAGCGCATCTTCAACATAAGACATCGCTGCGCCGGGATTGGTGTATTGGGTCCCGCTTGTGGCGCGCGAATAGCCGCTTGCGACCGAAGGAAAACTTGCCGTCAACCCACTGACGGAAACAGGGCTGGTCCCCCATGCGACCAGCGCCCCGCGCAGGCCCGTGGTCGCATCGAATGTGAAATTATCCGCAACAAGATTAAGAAAGGACTGCGCTTGTGAGAATTCTGTTGAGTCAACGCTGGTCGATTCATCGTTCAAAAACCAAAGCTCGGCGGCACCATTACACGATTGGGCAGCGGCGTTCCCTGTCCAGACTGCGAACATTAGTAGTGTGCTCACAAGCAGTGTGAACAAACGGTGTGAGAAACCAACTACTGTCGAAAGCACTCGTTGGGAAACAAGCATCGCGCCATCCTATTTTTGAATCTGAATGTCTACCCCCTTAACTTCTGCGGCTCGAAACGGTCATTAGCCCTAACGGGTATCGGGCACATCCATAAGATAGCAAAAATGCAATACCATGATTTCAATTTCGGAATCCCTCCCAAGGAAGGCTCATTAACTCGCTGATTTAGTGCAATAAATGCAGCAACCAAAAACACATGCGCCCCGATGCTTTGCAGCAAAGCAATACTTTTGGGTATACGTGGCTTGCTAAATTGCTACCCTCTGTCGTGGATTTCGATAGTTTTCCAATCACTGCTGCGGGCGGCGAAGTCACCTTTCCATCCCGCTAGCGACTGGACCAACAAGCCGGGAACCCTCACCGAAAATGTGGAATTCACATCGCAAGATAGCTCGAATGGCCACGCCCCTTGACCTTACGAGCGTCCCCCAGCCCGCCAGATCAGGGTTTCTGCACGTGCATAGCTGCATTGCAGCATTTGATATTGTCGGGATCATACGGACACGTCATATTGAAGGAGCAGACAGCGTCTCTCCTCCTCCCTGACGTTGTCTTGAAAATTCAGGCGGCACACATCTCCTCCTCCCTTGTGTGTCGCCTTTTTCTTTTCCGCATCCCCCAAAACACCAAAAGCGCCCTGCCTTCATCTTGGCAAAAATACCTCGGGGTGGGGGGGGGGGGCCCCCCCGAACACACCACACCCCCCACCCCCCACCCACATCGA
>JAYZYX010000293.1:0-26072 GCA_036139795.1 Pseudomonadota bacterium
TGATGTGGGACCGCAAAACCGGCGCGCCTTTGGGGCCAGTTGTCAGCTGGCAATGTCGCCGGACCGCTGCGGCCTGCGCCGATTTGCAGGCGGGGGGACATGAACCTGCGGTCATTGCGAAAACCGGTCTGCCTATTGATCCGATGTTTCCGCCGACAAAGGCGGCGTGGCTGATCCAGCACTTTGCCGACGCAGGGCAAGACGTTTGCATCGGCACGGTGGACAGTTGGCTGATCTGGAACCTGACGGGCAGGGCGGTGCATGCCACCGATCAGGCAAACGCCGCGCGGACCCAGCTGTTCAATATTGTCAGCAGACAATTTGATCCCGATCTCTGCGATCTGTTCGGCGTTCGCATCGAAACCCTGCCGCAGGTTCACGACAGCGCCCATGTTTTCGGTCACACAAAAGGGGCAGGGGTTTTGCCCGACGGCATCCCTGTAGCCTCGGCCATCGGGGATTCCCACGGGGCGCTGTTCAGTCACGGGGCCTTCACACCGGGTGATGGCAAGATCACCTTCGGGACGGGTAGCTCGGTGATGACCACAATCCCCGAATTTATCGCACCCCCCGCAGGGATCACCACCACGATTGCTTGGTCTTTGAACGGCCAAGCCACCTATGCCTTTGAGGGCAACATTCTGGTCAGCGCCGCGATCCTGCCTTGGACGCAGGCTCTGCTTGGGCTGGAGAGTGTCGAGGCGCTGCTGGAACTGGCCCAATCCGTGCCGGATGCGATGGGGGTGTCTCTGGTTCCGGCCCACGTGGGTTTGGGCTCGCCCCATTGGGCGGCGCAGGCGCAGGGGATGATCAGCGGGTTGTCGTTCGGGGCAGGGCCAGCGCAGATCGCCCGCGCTGCGGCGGAAAGCATGGCATTTCAGGTCAACGATGTCTTCCAGATCATGGCCAAGGCTGCGGGCGGGATCGGGCGCGTGTCCGTGGACGGAGGGCCAAGCCGTAACCGCTTTTTGATGCAACTGGTCGCCAATATGCTGAACCATCCAGTGACGCCCTGCCGCGCCGCCGAAGCCTCGGCCCTTGGGGCGGCGTATCTGGCAGGTTTGGCCACGGGCGTCTGGCCCGATCTGGATGCCATCCGCAATTTGCCCGTGACGGATGCCGAAATTGCGCCTGACATGGCAGATGCGTCACGAAACCACGCTTTAGAGTCGTGGCGGAAAGCGATTGCCCGCACAACTTTGGTTGTATAGTGAATAAATATTCACTTTAACGACGGAGCATCCAAGGCATGTCGCGACTGAACGAACTTCGCATGATCGCCCGTGTTGCGCAGATGTATTACGTTGAAAAGCAACGTCAGGCCGATATCGCAAGCCATCTTAGGATCTCGCAGGCGACCGTCTCGCGCATGCTGAAAAAGGCGCAGGAAGAAGAGATTGTGCGGACCACCGTGGTCTCTCCGACCGGCACCTATGGCGAGTTGGAAGCCGGTCTGCGCCAGAAATTTGGCCTGTCCGAAGCGATTGTGGTGGAATGCTCCGAGGACCGCGACGGGGCGATCATGGCCCGTATCGGCGAGGCCGCCGCGCATTTCGTTGAGGCCACCTTGCAGCCTGATGAGATCATCGGCGTTTCCAGCTGGTCCGAGACGATTTTGCGCATGGTGGATAACATCCATCCGATGAAATCGGGCAAGGCCAAGTATGTGGTTCAGACCCTTGGCGGCATGGGCGATCCCACTGTTCAGACCCACGCGAACCAGTTAACCACCCGTCTGGCCCGTTTGACCGGCGCTGAGGCCCGCTTGCTTAGCGCGCCCGGTGTGGCGCAGTCCCGTGAGGCCAAGCTGGTGTTGATCGGCGATCCTTATGTGCGCGAAACCATGGACCTCTTCAGCCGTGTGACGCTGGCGATCATCGGGATCGGGGCGATTGTGCCCTCATCGATGCTGGCCCGCAGTGGCAACGTATTCTCGGAACGCGAACTTTCGGCCGTGAAAGAAGCGGGCGGGGTCGGTGATCTAAGCCTGCGTTTCTATGCCGAAGACGGCAAGCCGGTGAAAACCGCGCTGGATGAGCGTGTGATTGGCATGACGATGGAAGAACTTTCCAAGGTGGACCGCGTCATCGCTCTGGCGGGCGGGCAGGCCAAAACCGAGGCTATTCGCGGCGCGCTGAACACTGGTGTCATCGATCTTTTGATCACGGATAAGTTCAGCGCTGAACGTCTGTTGCAGTGAGCGCGCCGGATTTCATCGGATCCCCTCATTCGTCATGCGGATCAGCTTTTTGATGTCGAATTCGCCATTTCGTGACTGTTTTGTGAGATGACGAAGATATCCACCCGGATTCTGAATAGTGTCGAAACGCTCCAGTAGACACAATATAGAGATAGGGGCGATGTGCGCGCCCATGAACCGCTTGGCCTCTTGATAGACAGGTCCATCGATCCCCATCATCGGCACCAGTTGGGCTGCGTGCTGGCTGAGTTCCTGCCAATCCCGAGGGCCGTTAGGGAACATTTTACGGTACTCTGCGAAACTCTGCACGGTCACACCCAGATCAACAGGTGTCGAAGGCTGTAGATCAGATTCAGAGTTATTATTTTTTTTACTATGTTGGTGACGCTCAATTTCGCTGTCGCTGACGATCATTTCCGGTGCTTCTAGCGCGGTTTCAAAGTCGGCCAGCAGCGCGCGCAGGTCTTCGTTGTTGTCCTTGCGGCGCAAAAACAGCCGAGCGCGGCCCAGAAGGGGGCTGTGGGCGTGGATGCCCTCTGGATCGATGTCTTGGGCCAGAAGCGCCTCTGTGAGGCTCTGACGGGCGCTGAGGATGCGGGCACGCAGGACGGCGTGTTCCTCAAGGCGGCGAGTGTGTTTGGCAGCCTGACGGCGCAAATCACCGGCCATCAGGGCAAGGGGACCAAGATCAAAGCCAAAGGCACAGGCGATCCCGTCCCCAAGGCGCTTCACATAGCGTTTGCGGTTGGGGCTATCAAAGCGGGCGATGACGCCAGATTGCACTAAAGCCGCCAGATGACGGCGCAGAGTGCTTTCCGGCATGCCGCCAAGACGGGTGGAAAGGGTCGCATTCGAGGCGAAAACGATGGATTTGCCGGCCCGCGCGGGCAGATCCCGATCAGGCACGAAGGTCAGCATGATGCGCAACACCGCAATCGCACGGTGCGAGAGGCCGAAATCGCTTGCGGCCACGGTCAGATCATCGACCAGCGCCCATTTGTCATGGGCCTCTGGCCGTTCGTCCAAGGCAGCCGAAACCGGCCGCCCGACGAAACGGGACGTGATTGCTGTCATTTTTGTTCACGAAGGACGCAAAAAATCGGCCTCTGCCAAGCGACAGAGTTGACGGATTCGACAGGAAGCGGTATCTCGAAGATGCTAAAGACGAGAAGGGCCTTCCAACTGTGCTTGGGGGGCTTTTCTTATTTCGGGGTCCTTGAATGTGCCTCCTTGGTTGTTTTTCTGCTCTTATTCTTCGGGTTCTGCGGGCTGGTCCGATTGCCAGCGGGCATACCATTCGTTCATCAACTCACTGGCGTTTTCTTCAATCCAGCGGTCGAATCCGGGGGTTTTGACGGTCAGGCTGACGCCTTTGTCGGTGCCTTTGACCACGGCCAACGCGGCGCCATCGGGGGCGGTGACGGCGGCTTTGCGGGCAGGGGTCTTGGGCGCAGGCGCGGTGGGGCGATGTTTGTTCTGGGCGGCCAGAAGAATCGCCTCGAATCGGGCGTCAGAGCCTAGAGACGTGAATTCGGGACGGCGCATGTAGGTCGTTGCGCGGCTACGAGCGGCCTGATCATTGAAGAGATCAGCCAGTTGCATCCAGCGTTCGCGGCCAATCGAGGGCGCACGGCCTACCTCACGCAGGAACTCAAGCTCAAAGGCGGTGCCGACTTTCAGCATCCGGCTGACCATCGGCAAATCGATCGAGATCGCCGCCGCGATGGTCGGGCGATCATAGCCGGAATCCTGCAACTGCGCGGCAAAGCTGGCTTTTTCGATGAAGCTCAGGTCGGTGCGGGTGTTGTTTTCCTGCCCTTGCGCCATGACCAGCGCGTGATCGTCCAGCTGGCGGACCATCGCTTTGACCGGCAGGCCGAGATCGCGCAAAGCCGCCAGGCGGCGGCGGCCATAGACGATCTCATACCGGCCCCGCTGGGTCGGGTGAGGACGCAGCAGCACGGGAACCTGCTGGCCATAGGTCTGAAGGCTTTCTTTCAAACGCTCTTGTTCGACGGGGTCCAGCCCAAGACGGTCCTCAAGGCCTGCGTTGTCGATCAAGGCGGTGTCGATGTCCTGAACCGCGTTCTCTTGCATCCGGTTCAGGCTGCTTTGCAGCGCGCCGACCGCCCCTTGTGGCATCAGCCGCTGCCGTTGCGGCGCGGCCTCGCCCTTGGGCGTGATGTTGGTGTTCAGAATGCCTTTGCGTGCCATGTTAACGACCCCATGCTGCCTGGATGAGGGACTCGACCTCATCATTGACGTCATTTAGTGAATCGACCGCACGGTCGTATGTGTTTCGGTTGAACTGGCTGCGCTCGACCTCGTAGATGGTCTGATGGGTCAGGCCCGCGTCGGAAATCGCGGTGGATTTCAGCATCGACGCCGTCATCACCTCTTTGCCGAACAGATTGCGCAGGAAGGCGACCACCTGTTGTTGGGGGCCGTCGTTAGGCTCAAGCCGGTTGATCAGGAACCGCATGAAATCATAGTCCATCGTCGCGCCCGCATCGCTGACCACATCCAGAAGATCGGCGCTCATTTGCAGGAACTGGGACATGGAGGCCACGTCCAGCATGTTCGGCACGACAGTAATAAAAAGACCAGTCGACGCACAAAGGGCCGACATGGTCAGGTACCCCAATTGGGGTGGGCAGTCGAAAAGGATCAGATCATAGTCGCCTTCCACCTCGGCGAGAGTGGCGGCCATGCGGCTGAAGAAAGGGGGCTGGACGTTCTCCATGAGGGCGCGGGGCGTCTCGTGTTCGAACTCTTGCAGCATCAGGCTAGCAGGGGCCAGATCGATGCCGGTGAAGAACGTCTTCTGGATCACCGCCGAGAGGGGCAGGGGATCATCATAGCGGATCGCGTCGTAAATCGTGCCGACGTCAGTGAAATCGACTTCGGGTCGATATCCGAACAAGGTCGTTAGAGATGCCTGCGGGTCGATATCGACACAAAGTACCCTGTAGCCTTTCAGCGCCAGACGCTGCGCTGTGTGGACGGTACTGGTGGTTTTGCCCGACCCGCCCTTGAAGTTCAGGAAGGACAGAACCTGCACCTTATCACCGGGACGGCGGCCTTTGCGGTAGGTGCCCGGAACTTTGGCGGCGCGGTCCAGATACGACCGGATCGCCTCCAGATCGTCGGCACTATAAGAGCGGCGGCCACCGGCGCTGGTCAGCACCTCTTCGATCTTTTCTTCCATATGTAGCTTGCGCAGGAACGAGGTCGAAATCCCCAGCAGATCCGCAGCCTCGCCTGCGGAGAACAGACGCAGTTCCTTACGGGCATCGGGGGCGAAGGCAGTGAGCATGTGGTTTTCCAACGCCGAAGCGATGTTCTCTGCGTTCTCGCGGATACGTTCGTTGATGCGGATCGCGTTTTCGCTCATAGTTCCACCTAGGGCTTGGGCAAACGGGATCGTTGAGCGCGAAGGGTGCGCTCCCATGTGCCTGCTGCTTGTAGTAACGCTGTTTAGCGCCATGCTCATTTTTATCGTTTCTATAGCGGGGATTTCCGAGTCGGCGCAAACAAAATCTGTCGCCTCAGGTATCGGGCTTTGCTCACCATATTTGGTGAGGGGACGCAGCGGTTCCCCCAGAGCGGCGATAAACACCTTAATTTACTGGCTTATTCGCGCACGCTCGTTCGGGCCTATGGGGTCTGTGGATAACCCATCTTTTTTTCCGGAAAGTTCAGGAATCCATCGGGTTTTAGCCTGTGGACAGAATCGTAGGGGGCTTTGGCGCGTCAGATTGCGAGAGAATCCCCGCAAAACCCGCTGTTACCACGGCACAGTGATATAATCGGCCGAGACATAGCCCTTTACCTGCGGCGCATCCGCCAGCGAGACCTTGCACCAGAGCTGGCCAATCTCGGTCACGCATTGGCCGCGGTTCAACTGGGTGCCGTCGGGCAGGCCCAGAATGATGCGATAGCCAAGGCCGGGGCCTGCGCGCAGCTTCAGCATGTCATCCCCTGCGTTTTGAACGGTCGAGCGGCCGCCCAGATCGGCGCTACAGCCCGCAATCAGGGTCAGCGCAAGAAGAAGGGGCAGAGAGCGGCGCATGAAGGGTCCTTTCGGCGGAAGAGCGGCGGATGCGGAAGTCCTAGCCTCTGGTCCCTCATGCGGAAAGGCGGAAATCCCTGCATTCTTGGTAAAATTGCTAGGAGGTTTCGGGGGCGGGCTTCGTGGGGCTTTGGAGCCTGTGGATAAAGCGCTATTTCTCAATGCAGGTTCAACTGCAAATATAGGCCAAGAATATGCAGCAAATTTCGGTAGGCCGCTGATTATTTGAAGGCTTCAGACGCGCAGGCACAAAGCCGCCTTACCCCTGTTCAGGTGCGAAAGCGCATGTCAGGTGATGAAGAGGAGGGCGCTTAGCCTTCGAACCAGCGGATCAACTGGTCCAATGTCATCCGGTCGGGGATCGGTCCCGAGACGCCTTCGACGAAATCGGGGTCTTGGGGCAGACAGCCAAGGCCGCAGATTTGCCGGATGACGCCCGCTTGCCCGTCAAGGAACCACAGCCGCCCGCCGGGGGTGGCGACCCAGCCGTCAACGCCTTCGTCCATGTCTGATTGCAGATCGTCGACGCTTGGCATCTCGGCGTCCGCGTCATAGTCGAAACCGCCGTGGGTATGATAGCTGGCGATGATCTCGACCGCGTCTTCGGGATCGCGGGGCAGGCAGCTGTCTGCGTCGCCGCGCCGTGCCTTGCCGATGACCATACGGTCATTCTCATCTACGCCGATCATGCCGCAGTATTCGCGGTGTGCCTGATAGGATTGGACTAGTAGCGGGGCGAACATCTGTTTGACGGCTGCAATCTCGTCTGCCGATTGGGCGAGGGCTGTGATTGGCAGAATGGTCAGAGCGATGGCGGCGAAGGGGATGCGGGTCATGGGTCAGGTCCGGTTTCGTGGTGCGGCTAGGGTGACGGGTGCCAAGCCCTGTGGCAAGCACCTGCCCAGATATTCTAAGGCCCCACAGGCTGACTGCACATAGGGTGCAAAAAAGTGCATTCACCGTCTGCGGGGTTTGCTATACCGATCCCATGCAGCAAATCACCTCTTCCGATCTGATCTCGCTTGAAGCCACCGCTGGCCGGATCGAAGGCATTTTCAGCGCCCGTCCCGATCTGGCCCGTTTGTGGCGCGGGCAGGCGGCGCTGCTTGAGGCGGCGCGGACCGTCGCGATGGAAGACATCCATATCCACGAAGGCGATCTGATCCTGCGCCTTGTCGAGAATGAGGCGACCAGCGCCGAGAATGCCCGTGGGGTCTCGGCCGCCCGCGATGCGCTGCGGGTGCTGCGCGCGCCGGGGGATCTGGTCAGTGATCCAGCGCGGGTGATCCGCCGTGTGATCCGTGCCTCGGTCCAGATGCACGAAGGCGGCGGGGCACCCGAGATGACCGAGGAAGATTGCGCCGCTATCACCCGCGCCATGCAGGCCGGTACCACGCCGTTTCTGTCGGCCCTGCGGGCGGCGGTGCGCTTCCGGCAGATCACCGAAGGGTGGAGCCCCTCGGTCGACCGGCTGGTGTTCATCGCCGCCGAGCATTCCCTGCGCGGGATGGAGGCCCGCCCGTGGGGACCGCGTGTGCCCGATGATCCCTTCGGGCTGGGGATGCTGTCGGGGATGACGGCGCGCTGGACCTATCTGCCCGCGACTGCGCTGACGCAGGGGGGCTTTCGCAGTTGGTCGCCCATACAGGCCAGCGGGGTGCATAGTCTGATCGACGGGCTGCGGGCGGAACAATCGCGCACCCTTGGCGCGATCCCCATTCTGGAGCGTTGGGTGAATGAGGCAACCGCCTATGCTGCCGCGAAACACGGCAAATCCCGTCTGCGGGATTTGGTGACGCTGGCCACCTATTGTCCGGTGCTGACGGTGGCGATGATCCGCGACGGGTTGGGCCTGAAACAGCGGGCGGCTTTCAATCTGGTGGATGAGGCCGAGGCCGCAGGCATCCTACGCCGGATCACTGCGCGCAAGACCTATCGCGTGTGGGCGGTGCCGTCCTTGGCGGATCGGGTGCGCACGCGGCCCTTGCGGCCCACGGGCCCGGCGCGGGTGCGCGAGGTGGCACAGGAAGAGGCAAGCATCGATCATCTGGCCGCGCTACATGACCCAGAGGCCACGGCCGCGCGGGAAGAGGCGCTGCTGTCCGATCTGGATGCGGCACTGGCGCGGATGGATGATGTGTTGAAAACCCACGATCACTGATCGCGGGGCTTTCCCCTTAGCTTTCGTCGGGGGCGGTGTCGCCGATGGCGGTGGCAAGGGCCGATAGGCCACGGTGCAGCGCCTCAAGATCGCCCTCGGGCATGGCCGACAGGATATCCTGCGTCCGTGCCTCGACCTGCGGCAGGATCGTGTTGAACAAAGCCTTGCCCGCGTCGGTGCTGGTATACAGCCGCAAGCGGCGGTCATTGGGGGCGATCTGGCGGGTGATCAGGCCCTTATCCTCAAGCCGCTGCGAGGCGCGGCTGACCTGCACCTTATCCAGCGTGGTCCGGCGGCTGAGATCCAGCGAGGTCACACTATCCCCCGCCGACAGCAAAAACAGCAGCCGCCATTCTTCGCGGCTTAGCCCGTACTGGCGGCCATAGACATCCACCAGATTGCGCGAGAACGCTTCGGCAGTTGCGGCCAGACGGTAGGGGAAGAAGGTATCAAGATCGGTCATCGCTGCTTTCTTACTGCCGCTGGAACGTCATATCAATTGCAACCGAAAGGCCTCTGTACAAGACCTTCCGGTAAGGGCGGGCTACATCAGGCCCACCAGCCACAGGCTAAGGCCCGGTATCGCGATCAGCAGACCCAGCCGCAGGATGTCCACGATCCAGAACGGAAAGACCCCGCGGAACACGGTGGACAGGGACACATCCTGAAGCACCGCCTTCAGGATAAAGACGTTCATGCCCACGGGCGGCGTGATCAGGCTGATCTCGGTCGCGACAACGACGATGATGGCGAACCAGATCAGCGCATTTTCGGGGTCCAGCAGCAGACTGCTTTCAAAGGGCAGTTGGTACATCAGCGGGTAAAACACCGGCACGGTTAGCAGCACCATCGACAGGCTCTCCAGCACGCATCCAAGCACCAGATAGACCAGCATGATAAAGGCCATGACCATCCAGACCGGCATCTCCCGATCCAGCACAAAGTCGGCCAGCGCGTCGGGCAGTCCGGCAAAGTTGATAAAGTTCGTGAACAGCTCGGCCCCGATGATGATGGCAAAGATCATCGCCGTCGCACGGATGGAATCGAACAGGGCGGCGCGAAAGTCGGCCCATGTCATGCTGCGCAGTCCGATGGCGATCAGAACGGATGCGCCCGCGCCCATGCCTGCGGCCTCGGTCGGGGTGAAGAAATCGCCGTAGATGCCCGCCATAATAAAGACGAAGAGACCCAGCACGCAAAAGACGCCGATGGTGTCGGTGCGGCTCATGGGTTCTTTGCCTTCGACTTCGGGGGCAAGGGCGGGGTTGATCATGACCGCCACCCGCACGGCCACCAGATAAAGGACGATCCCCAAAGCACCCGGCAGGACACCGGCCACGAAAAGCTTGGCGATGTCGGTCTCGGTGATCAGGCCGTAGATGATCAGGATGACGCTTGGCGGGATCAGAATGCCCAACGTGCCGCCCGCCGCGATCGAGCCTGTGGCCAGCCGGTCATCATAGCCGAACTTGCGCATGGACGGCATGGCGACCTTGGACATGGTGGCCGCCGTGGCCAGTGATGATCCGCAGACGGCAGAGAAGGCCCCGCAGGAAAACACCGAGGCCAGCGCCAGCCCGCCGCGAAAGCGACCGAACAGGCGGTCGGCCCCCGCAAACAGCCCGTGCGCCACGCCCGATGCGGCCAGCACATTGCCCATAAAGATGAAGAGCGGGATCACAGACAGGCTGTAGGAGAGGCCCGTGTCAAAGGCGACTTGTCCGGTCAGAACCCATGCGGGCTCCCACCCGCGCAGCAGGGCAAAGCCGATGCCGCCGACGGCGGCCATCGCAAAGGCAATCGGCACGCGGAAAAGGATCAGAACCAGCAGAATGGCAAAGCCAAGTAGGGACTCGGTCACGGGCGGTCCTCCGGTTTCGGGTCGGTCGGGTCATCTGGCTGGATGCCGCGCAAAAAGGCCAGAAAGGCGCTGACCAGACAGGCAAAAGCGGCCAGAAAGCCGAAAGGTGCCAGCGGGATGCCAAGGGCGTTGGTGGTGGCCCCGTCACCCATCGTTTTGATCGCATGGGTGGCCAGTCGCCACGCGAAGGTGGCCAGCAAGGCTGCCGAGAACAGCCCCGCGAAGGCACTGACATAGCGGTTCAGGGCAGGGGGGAAGGCGGCGTTCAGAAGATCGACCTCGACGTGCTCGCGCCGTTCGGTGGTCAGGGGCAGAGCGGTAAAGACCAGCGCGGCCACCAGAACCTCGGTCAGTTCAAAGGCGCCGGTCAGGGGGGCGTCAAAGAAATAGCGCCCCACCACATCGACACAGGTGATCAGGATCAGAGCCGCTAGAATGGCTGCGGCCCCCATCCCCAAGGTGTTTTCCAGCACAGGACGCAGCGCCAGCCCCCCGCGCGGGGGCTGGCCGGGTGTGCGGCGGCGATGTTGCTCCACGGATCAGTACTCGACACCGGTTTCTGCGCGCAGGGCGGTTAGCGCGGCGGCACCGTCAAACCCGTCTGCCGCGATGGCATCGGACCACGCCTTTTCATAGCCAGCGGCCAGGTCTGCGATGGTGGCAACCAGTGCCTCGGGGGCCTCATCGATCTGGATGCCCGCCTCATTCGCGGCGGCCAGACCCTTTTCGTCGGCCCCGTTCCACGCAGTGCCCACCAGTTCGGCAAAGGCCTTGCCCGAGATGCCTTCGATCGCCGCCTGATCCTCGGCCGAGATCTCGTTCCACTTGCCTTCATTCATCACAAGGAACCAGGTGGTGTTATAAAGACCGCCCGGAACCTTGGTGGTGTTGCTCAGATCGCCGCCCAGATTGAAGGCCGCGATGGCGTCAAAGGGGAAAGTCACCCCGTCAATCACGCCGCGGCTTAGTTTTTCGTAGACCTCGCCCGAGGACATGAACAGGGTGCTGGCCCCCAGATCGCCCATCAGATCGGCGATATAGCCGCCGGGGGTGCGGATTTTCAGGCCCGCGATGTCCTCTTTGGTTTCGATCTTGCGGGTGTTGTTGTGCAGCATGCCCGGCCCGTGAACGAAAAGCCCCAGAACCTTGGTGCCTTTGTGTTCGGCCTGCGCATCCAGCATCCCCGAATAGACATTCCAGAACGCGACCGAGCCAGACACCGCGTCATCCCCAAGGAACGAGAACTGCCCGATCCGCGAGCGCTGGAACCGTTCGTCAGTGGTAAAGGAATGCAGGCCATAGGTGATATCGGCCACGCCTTCGGCGGCCATGTCATAGTGGGCGGGCGGCGCGCCAAGGGGGCGGGCCAGAATGCGGACGGTGACGCGGCCTTCGGTGACCTCTTCGATCTGCTTGGCCCAAGGCTTCATCGCGCCGACCACGATGGGGTGGCGAGGGGGCAGCCAGCTGGACATGACCAACTCGGTCTCGGCAAAGGCGGTGCCGGCGAAAAGACCGGTCAGGACGGCGGTGGTAGCCGCCAGTTTTTGAATACCTTGGAACATCTCTTTACTCCTCCACGAGATGGGTCCGGGCCGCCTCCTCGACGGCCTGAGAAATAACATCGGGATCGCCGATGTGGTTGGTCAAAAGCAGGATCAAACGGGCGCTAAAGCTGCTGATGGCGTCCTCGTCCAGCGCCTCATAAGCCTTGATTAAATCGGCATAAAAACGGTCGGGGTCCGGAATATTGGGACGGGTAATCAGGTCTGCCACGGGCTTACTCCTTCGCGCAGGCTTTGCGCAGGGCGGCACGGATTGCGCTTTCGTCATAGCGGTCCCAGCGGCCTGCGACGTGCTGGTCGGGACGGATCAGATAGACGGCGGATGTGGCCTGCCCCAGATAGCGCTCGGCCAGCACACCCGTTGCGTCGTCTAAGGCCGACAGCCCAAGGCGGCGGGCGGTGATGCCATCTTCGGTCAGGGTGTCGGGGGCGTCCGCGTCAAAGGTCAGCACGATGAAATCCCCGCCAAGCTGGGACAGCAGATAGCTATCTGCCACAGGCGCATCGGGGCAGGGGCTGCCGGGCCGCGTGCGCGCGGGGCCGCCTGTCAGAGCATCTTCGCTGTTCAGGGACAGACCGTCATAGGTGCAGGGCACCGACAGCCGGCCCGAGTTCACCAGCGGTCGGGCAAAGGCGTGCCGTTCGGCCAGATCCAGCACCGCATTGCGGAACACATGAGAGATCGCGGTCTTGGGCGTGATGAAATCCGTCGCGCGGGTCGAATTCAGGATGTTCTCATCCGCGCCATAGGCCCGTTCTTCATGGTAGCTGTCTAGCAGGCGATCGGGGGCTTGGCCCTTGATGACCATGCCCAGTTTCCAGCCCAGATTGTCCACGTCTTGCAGGCCCGAGTTCGCGCCCCGCGCCCCGAAGGGGCTGACCTGATGGGCGGCGTCACCGGCAAAGATCACGCGGCCATGGCGGAACTGGTCCATCCGTTTGCACTGGAAGGTGTAGATCGAGGACCACACCATCTCATATTCCACGTCCGGCCCCAGCATGGCGTCCAGACGGCGGCGGATGTTTTCCTCTTTCAGCTCTTCCTTGCGGTCCACATCCCAGCCGATTTGGAAATCGATCCGCCACGTGTCATCGGGCTGTTTGTGCAGCAGGGTCGAGGCACCGGATTTGAAGTGCGGCTCGAACCAGAACCAGCGCTCGGTCGGGAACTGGGTGTTCAGCATCCGGATATCAGCGATCAGGAAGCTGTCCTTGAAGACGCGCCCTTCAAAGTTCAGCCCCATCATGCCCCGCAGGGGGCTGGCGGCGCCGTCGGCCCCGATCAGCCAGTCGGCCTCTAGGGTATAGGGGCCTTCGGGGGTGGTGATCTCTAGGGTGACGTGATCGTCATGGACCTGCACCGCATCCACGCGGTTTTTGCCGCGTAGCTCAATGGGTGCACCTGCGGCTTGCGCTTCGCGCACGCGGTCCACGATGAACTTTTCAAAGTAGGGCTGTTGCAGGTTGATGAAGGCGGGATACTTGTGGCCCTCTTCCGGCAGCAGGTTGAATTCGAAAATCTTGCGATCATCGTGGAACACTTTGCCAAGGTTCCACACAACGCCCTTGTCCAGCATCGGCTGGCCGCAACCGTAGCGGTCCGCGATTTCCAGCGTCCGCTTGGCAAAGCAGATGGCGCGGCTGCCCATGCCGATGCCTTCGTGGTCATCCAGCACCACAACCGGAATGCCCTGCAACCCCAGATCCAGCGCGGTGGCCACGCCGATGGGGCCACCGCCCATGATCACAACCGGATGGCGCACAGGTGTGGCGCTGTCCTGATCTGAGCTGCGCTCATAGGGATACAGCCGGAATGCCAGCGAGTATCTGTCCTGCAACATTGGTTTCCTCCTCCCCTGATGCGGCTTAGCCCTGAAGGGCGTTCCACATCTCTTTGTCGCGCGCGGCAGTCCAGACGCGGGGCGTGTCGATGCCGCGGGCCTCATCAAAGGCGCGGGCCACGTTGAAGGGCAGGCAGTGTTCATAGATCGCGTAGTCTTTGAACTTGGGGTCGCATTCGGCGCGCACGGCGTCCCATGCCTCTTTCAGGCTGCCGCCACGGGCCACGACCCGCGCCACCGGCTTGTAGGTCGAGCGTACAAAGTCCGCCGTCGCCGCGATCGCCTTGGCCACCATCTCTTCGCCGACCAGCGCGTCGCCGCGACCGGGGGCGATGGCTTTGGGTTCAAACGCCGCGATGTTGGCCAGCGTGTCTTCCCAGTCATTGAAATGCCCATCACCGCAGTAGCAGGCCGAGTGGTATTCCACGATGTCGCCCGTAAACATCACCTCTTGATCGGGCACCCAGATCACCGCGTCCCCTGCGGTATGGGCGCGGCCAAGGGTCATGATGTCCACGCGACGCTTGCCCAGATAAACCGTCATCCGGTCACTGAAGGTGGTGGTGGGGCGGGTCAGACCGGGGATTTCCTCATGACCTTGGAACAGACGCGGAAAGCGGTCGAATTCGCTGTCCCAGTCTTCCTGTCCGCGCTCTTCGACCATAGCTGCGGCCACGTCGGACATGATGATTTCCCGTGCGCCATAGGCGCTGGCCCCCAGCACGCGAACCGCGTGATAATGGGTCAGAACCACATGGCTGATCGGCTTGTCGGTGACGCTGCGCACACATTCGATCACCTTGCGGGCAAGGCGCGGAGTGGCCTGTGCCTCGACGATCATGACGCTGTCATCACCGATGATCACGCCGGTGTTGGGGTCGCCCTCGGCGGTGAAGGCGTAAAGCCCCTCGCCCACTTGGGTAAAGCTGATTTTCTTGTCGGCCATATCGCCTGCGGATGCGAAAGCTTTGGTCATCTGGGTGTCTCCTTTTATTCCGTGGCCCATGCAGGGCGGGGCGCTGCGGGCACGATGGTGCCGGTGCAGTCGCCAAATCCAATGGTGTATCCGTCGCCTTGGGCCCGTCCGCGCAAGGTCAGCCTGTCGCCGTCCTGCAAGAAGCTGCGCTGCTCGCCGGTGGGCAGGGTCAGGGGCTCTTTCCCGCCCCAGCTCAGCTCCAGCAGTGACCCGCGGCTGTCCGCCGAGGGGCCAGAGATTGTGCCCGATCCCAGCAGATCGCCCACCCGCATCGGGCAACCCGATGAGGTGTGGTGGCACAGCTGCTGCGCGGCGGAATAATACATGCGGGCATAGTTGGTGCGGGCGATGATCGTCTCATCCTTGCCCTCGGGGGCCAGTCCGATCTCAAGGTCGATGTCATACAGCATCGGGCCGGGTTCGGTCAGATAAGGCAGCAGCGGGCGGTCCCGTTCGGGCGTGCTGGTGCGGAAGGGTTGCAGCGCCGCGCGGGTCACGATCCACGGGCTGATGGTGGTGGCGGTGGCCTTTGATTGGAACGGGCCAAGGGGCTGGTATTCCCACGCCTGAATATCCCGCGCCGACCAGTCGTTCAGCAGCACATAGCCAAAGATCATCTCATCGGCTTCCGCGACCGAGACCATCCCGTCCGAGGGCTGGCCCACAATCGCGCCGAACTCCAGTTCCAGATCAAAGCGGGCCGAGATGCCAAAGCGCGGCAGCGCCTCATCGGGGGCTTTCAGCTGACCCCAAGGGCGACGCACATCCGTGCCACTGACCACGACCGAGGACGCCCGCCCGTTATAGCCGATCGGGATCGACAGCCAGTTCGGCGGCAGCGCGTTTTCAGGGTCGCGGAACATGCTGCCCACGTTGAAGGCGTGATCGCGGCTGGCATAGAAATCGGTGTATTCGCTGACGCGGAAAGGCATGCGCATCTGCACATCTGCCAAAGGCACCAGATGGGGCGCGACCGCAGCGCGGTGGGCATCATCAGACAGCAGTTGGGTCAGACGGGCGCGCAATGCGTCCCAAACCTGCGGGCCAGCGGCCATCACCCCGTTCCATTCGGGGGCAGTGAACAGGGCCGTGTCCAGCCCGTGATCCACCTGCGCCACGTCCAGCACCTGATCGCCAATCGCCACCCCCATGCGGGGACCTTTGCCATCGTCAAAGACCCCGTAGGGCAGGTTGTTCAGGGGAAATTCACAGTCGGGCGCATTCGCGCTCTCGACCCAGCTTTTCAATAAAGGCATCGTGTTTCCTTCTGCGCGCCGTGGGCCCATCGGGCTGGCGCGGCTTGGTCCATGTCTGTCAGAGCTGCCGCGCCGCCCGAACAGGGCGGCGCCACCGGATCACTTCACGCCCGGCGTGCCGTCGAACTTTTTCTCAAGGCTTTCCCAGCAGTCGATGTAATCGTCCTGAAGGGGCGCTTCTTTGCCGGCAAAGTCCGTCAGATGTTGGGGGAAGCGGGTCTCGAACATGAAGGACATGGTGTTATCCAGCTTCTCGGCCTTCAGTTCCGCGTTCGAAGCGCCCTCAAACGCATTCCGGTCCGGCCCGTGGGGCAGCATCATGTTGTGCAGGCTGACCCCGCCAGGGACAAAGCCCTGCGGTTTGGCGTCATACTGGCCGTAGATGTTGCCCATCAGCTCGGACATGATGTTCTTGTGGTACCACGGCGGGCGGAAGGTGTTCTCGGCCACCATCCAGCGTTCGCGGAACAGCACGAAATCGATGTTCGCGGTGCCCGGCACGCCGGAAGGCGCAGTTAGCACGGTAAAGATCGACGGATCGGGGTGATCGAAGAGGATCGCGCCGACGGGGCAATAGGTGCGCAGATCGTATTTATAGGGCGCATAGTTGCCGTGCCATGCCACCACATCCAGCGGGCTTTGCCCGATCTTGGTTTCATGGAACTGGCCACACCATTTGACCGTCACGGTCGAGGGAACCTCGCGGTCCTCAAAGGCGGCGACGGGTGCTTTGAAATCACGGGGGTTCGCCATGCAGTTCGCGCCGATGGGGCCACGGCCCGGAAGTTCGAACTTTTGCCCGTAGTTTTCACAGACAAAACCGCGGCACGGACCTTCCAGCACTTCGACACGGTAGACCAGACCACGGGGGATGATGGCGATCTCTTTAGGTTCCAGATCAATGATGCCCAATTCGGTGCAAAACCGCAGTCGGCCTTCTTGCGGGACCACCAGCAATTCGCTGTCGGCGCTGAAGAAATACGCGTCCTGCATCGAGGTGTTCACCAGATACACATGGGAGGCCATGCCGACCTGAGTGTTCACATCCCCCGCCGTGGTCATGGTGCGCATGCCGGTCAGCCACGTCAGCGGCGTGTCGGTGTGGGGCAGCGGGTCCCAGCGGTATTGGCCAAGGCTGGTGGCATCGGGCACCACATTGGGGGCCGATTTCCAGTAAGGCAGATCGATGCGGGTATAGCGCGAGGAATGCTTGACGCTGGGGCGGATGCGATAGGTCCATGTCCGCTCGGGCGGGTTGGCGGTGAAGGCGGTGCCGGACAACTGTTCGCCGTACAGACCATATTCGCATCGCTGGGGCGAGTTCATGCCCTGCGGCAAGGCACCGGGCAGGGCTTCGGTTTCAAAATCATTGGCCCAACCGGGCATATAACCTTCGTGCAGACCGGTCGCGCTGGCCGCGCGGATCATGCCTGCGGGCAAATCATGACGTGTCATAAAATCCTCCTCCTCGAACCGTCCGAATACATCGGATTCGCTGGGGTCAGTATTCGTTGCACTTGCAACGGTGTCAATCTATTCGTTGCAATCGAAACCATTTTGCGGAACATTGCAATTGCAACGTATTAGAACAGGCGGCCCTATCGTCATGCCCCAGACGCCCGAACCCTTTGATCTGTCGTCCTATATTCCTTACCGATTGGCGGTTGCCGCTGAACGGACCAGTGCGGCGCTGGCGCGCCGCTATCGGGACGAATTCGGCATCTCGGTCGCGGAATGGCGGGTCTTGGTTCATGTGTCGGACGCGGGCGCTGTGTCGATCCGCGACATTCACCAGCGGGTGCATCTTGAGAAATCCAAGGTCAGCCGCGCCGCCAGCCGTCTGGAAGAGGCGGGCTATCTGATCAAAGAGGTGAACGGTCAGGACCGCCGCCTGTTGGCCCTGCGCCTGACGGACAAGGGGCAAGACTTGATGGCGCAACTTTTGCCCATCGCGCAGGCGTTCCAGACCCAGTTGAAGCAGTTGCTGGACAGCCAGTTAGACGCCTTTGACAGCGCCCTTCAGGTCTTGATGGAGGATGATCTGTGATCCGGCTTTATGACTACTGGCGCTCGTCCGCCAGCTATCGGGTGCGTATCGCTTTGGGGTTGGCGGGGCTGTCATGGGACACGGTGCCGGTTGATCTGGTCGCGGGGGCGCAGCGCAGCGCGGATCATCTGGAGCGTAACCCCCAAGGGCTTGTGCCGGTGCTAGAGATTGACGGCCTGCGCCTGACTCAATCGGTGGCGATTGTGGAATATCTGGATGAAACGCGGTGCTTGGGGCTGCTACCCGCGGACCCCGTGGGCCGCGCCCGCGTGCGCGCCCTAAGTCATGCCATCGCTATGGATGTGCACCCCGTCTGCAATCTGCGCGTGGCCCGCCATGCGGTGGAGCAATCGGGCGGCGCGGTGACGATGGAGGGGTGGATGCAGCATTTCATCACCCCCGCCTTGCACGCGTTCGAGGCCGATCTGACGGGCGGCGACTATTGCTACGGCGCGGCGGTCAGTCTGGCCGATATCTGCCTGATGCCCCAGCTATACAATGCACGGCGCTGGGGCGTGGACCTGTCACCGCTGCCGAAAATCCGCCGGATCGAGGGCGCTCTGGCCGACAATCCCGCCTTTGCCGCTGCCCATCCGGACCAAACGCCCCATTAGCGGCCTTTGGAAAGGGTCTCGATCAGGGCTTCAAGTTCATCCAGCAGGGTTTCGATCCGGTCTTGCCCCAGCAGCTCTTCGATCTCGGCATAGATGGCGGCGCTTTTGGGGGCGACGCTTTTGATGAAATCGCTGCCCCCAGGCGTCAGAGCGACCAGCGTGCGCCGACCGTCCTTTTCGTCCTTGCGGGTGGTGATCAGCCCGCGCTGGTCCAGCGTTTTCAGGATGCGCGACAAGGACGGCGCCAGAACCGAGGCCCTTGCCGCCAGTTCGCTGGCATCCATCGCCTCGGTCTCCATCAGCACGCGCATCACGCGCCATTGCTGTTCGGTCACGTCATGGGCGGCGAGCATGGGGCGGAATCGCTCCATCACCTGTTCGCGGGCCCGCAGCAGCAGGATCGGCAAGGTGCGTCCCGTGCGGGACAGATGAAACCCGTCTTTTTCCAGTCTTTCAGCCATTTGGCCCCCAAGTCATCGCAGCCTGCATTTTGTTTCACAAGTTAAGTATTGACAAGGCCCGATTCAGTTAACATGTTAATCAACGGGAGGACGAGCCATGCCACATCTTTCAATCGAGTATTCTGCCGGTTTGGAAAGCCGTGCCGATCTGCCTGCCGCGCTGCGCCAGCTGCACGGGGCGATGGTGGAGACCGGCATCTTTCCCTTGGCCGGTATCCGCGTGCGCGCCTTTCGCGCCGATCATGTGATTGTGGCCGATGGCCTGCCCGAGAACGACTTTTGCGCCATGACACTAAGCGTCGGCGCAGGGCGCAGCACGGCGCAGTTGCAGGACGCAGGGCAGATCGTTTTCGACGCGGCCCGCGCGGCTTTCGCCGATCTGCTGGCCAACCCCCATTTTGCTCTTTCGCTGGAGATACGGGAAATCGAGCCCGAGCTGAGCTGGAAAGAGACCCCCATTCACGCCCGCCTCAAGGCTCAGAAATAGGAACACCACATGACGGTTCTGACTGATAATATCGCCAAAGCCCAAGGCTACATGGCCCGTTTTCGCCAGCATGGGGTGATGCACCATATCGGTGGGGCCTCGGTGCCCGCCATCAGTGGCCGGACGTTTGACACGGTCTCGCCGGTGGATCTGTCGGTGCTGGCCCCGGTCGCGCGGGGGGACGAGCAGGACATCGACGCTGCGGTCGCCGCTGCCAAGGCCGCCTTTGCCGGTTGGTCGCGGACACCTGGCGCGGAACGTCGCCGCATCCTGATCAAGGTCGCCGAAGCGATTGAGGCCCGCGCCGAGGAAATCGCCTTCACCGAATGTATGGATACCGGCCAAGCCCTGCGCTTCATGTCCAAGGCGGCGATCCGTGGGGCTGCGAACTTTCGTTTCTTTGCCGATCAGGCACCCACCGCCGAAGATGGCGCTGTAACCCGAACCCCCACGCAGATGAACACCACATCGCGTCGCCCCATCGGGCCGGTGGGGGTGATCACCCCGTGGAACACGCCCTTCATGCTGTCCACTTGGAAAATCGCCCCCGCGCTGGCCGCCGGTTGCACCGTGGTTCACAAACCTGCCGAGTTCAGCCCCATGACCGCCAAGCTGCTGGTCGAGATCGCCGAAGAGGCCGGTCTGCCCAAAGGCGTGCTGAACGTCGTGAACGGCTTTGGCGAGGACGCGGGCAAGCGCCTGACTGAACACCCCGATATCAAGGCCATTGCCTTTGTGGGCGAAAGCCGCACCGGATCAATGATCATGGCCCAAGGGGCCAAGACGCTGAAGCGGGTGCATTTCGAACTGGGGGGCAAGAACCCCGTGATCGTCTTTGAAGATGCGGATCTGGATCGCGCCGTCGATGCGGCGACCTTCATGATCTATTCGTTGAATGGCGAACGCTGCACGTCCTCGTCCCGCCTGTTGGTGCAGTCCAGCGTCTATGATCAGGTCTGCGCCCGCGTGGCCGAGGTGGCCCGCAACATCAAGGTCGGACACCCGCTGGACCCCGAAACCGTGGTCGGCCCGTTGATCCATCCCGAACACGAAGCCAAGGTGCTGTCCTATTTCGAAAAGGCCCGCGATGAGGGCGCAACCATCGCTGCTGGCGGTGAAAAGCGGGGCGAGGCGGGCTGCTACGTGGCGCCGACCCTCTTCACCGGCGCCACCAACGACATGGCCATCGCGCAGGAAGAAATCTTTGGCCCCGTGCTAACTGCGATCCCCTTTGACGATAAAGAGGACGCCCTGCGCATCGCCAATGACGTGGAATACGGTCTGGCCGCCTATCTGTGGACCAACGATCTGAACCGCGCCATGCGGATGACCGACCGGCTAGAGGCGGGAATGATGTGGGTGAACTCGGAAAACATCCGGCACCTGCCCACGCCCTTTGGCGGGGTCAAGGCCAGCGGGATCGGCCGCGACGGCGGGGACTGGTCCTTTGATTTCTATATGGAAACTGTGAACGTCTGCTTTCCCCGCGCGTCGCACAGCATTCCGAAACTTGGCGGCTAACGCCATTCAGGGAGGAAGACAAAATGGGTGAAATCGTACTGGCAGCCAAGTGCACGCACGTGCCGACCATGCTGATGTCCGAACAGGAAGGCCCGATCTTTGGCAAACGACAAGCCGCCATTGACGGTCACTATGAAATTGCCCGCCGCGCTAAGGCGCTGGGGGCCGATACGGTGGTGATCTGCGACACCCATTGGGTGATCAACGCGGGCTTTCACATCAACGCCAATCACCGCTTTCATGGGCTGTTCACCTCGAATGAATTCCCGCAGTTCATTCAGGACCTCGCGTATGACTATCAGGGCAATCCGGAACTGGGGGACGCCATCGCGAAAGAGGCGTCCGATCTGGGGGTCTATACCTTGTCGCACCATCTGGACTCGCTTGAGCTGGAATACGGCAGCCTTGTGCCCATGCGATTTATGAGCCGCGAGCATGACATGAAGGTCGTCTCGGTCGCTGCGTGGTGCACGGTCCATGACCATCAGGAAAGCCGCGTTATCGGTCAGGCCATCCGCAAAGCGGTCGAGGCATCGGACAGTAAGGTGCTGCTGGTCGCCTCTGGCTCACTCAGCCACAAGATTTGGGCGAACAAGGATTATGCGGCGAACAATGGCACCTTCACCATCAGTTCGGAATTCAACCGGCAGATGGACCTGCATGTGCTTGAAATGTGGAAGAACGGCGATCACGCGACCTTCCTGAAGATGCTGCCCGAATACGCGCAGTTCTGCTGTGGCGAAGGGTCCATGCATGACACCGCCATGCTCTACGGTGCCCTTGGGTGGGACAGCTATGAGGGCAAATGCGAGGTCGTGACCGACTACTTCCCCAGTTCGGGGACGGGTCAGACCAACGTGATCTTCCCCGTCTGATCAGAGCCAAAGCACAGGCAGACCCATGCTGAACGACGCAACTCTCTTGCGGCAGGCAGCCCTTGTCGGCGGCGACTGGATCGCCGCTGGCACGGACGCCATTGCCGTGACCAACCCTGCGACGGGGGCGGTGATCGGCCATGTGCCGAACCTTGGCGCAGAGGAAACCCGCGCCGCCATTGCCGCCGCCGAGGTGGCGCAAAAGGCATGGGCCGCCCGCACCGCCCGCGAGCGTGCCACCATCCTGCGCCGTTGGTACGATCTGATCCTAGAGAACGCCGACGATCTGGCCCGCATCCTGACGATGGAGCAGGGCAAGCCGCTGGCCGAAGCCAAGGGCGAGACCCTTTATGGTGCCTCTTTCATCGAATGGTTCGCCGAAGAGGCGCGGCGCATCTATGGCGATGTGATCCCCGGCCACGCGCCGGACAAGCGGATCGTGGTCATCAAACAGCCCATCGGCGTGGTGGCTGCGGTGACGCCTTGGAACTTTCCCAACGCGATGATCACCCGCAAGGCCGGTCCCGCACTGGCGGCGGGCTGCGCAATGGTGCTGAAACCTGCGGCGCAGACGCCGTTCTCGGCTATGGCGCTGGCGGTGCTGGCGCAGCGGGCGGGTCTGCCGGATGGTCTATTCTCTGTGGTCACAGGCACGGCGCGGGCCATCGGGTCCGAGATGACCGCCAATCCGGTGGTGCGCAAACTGACCTTCACCGGCTCGACCGAAGTGGGGATCGAGTTGATGCGTCAGTCCGCCCCCACCGTGAAAAAGCTGGCGCTAGAGCTTGGGGGCAATGCGCCCTTCATCGTCTTTGATGACGCCGATCTGGATGCGGCGGTTGAAGGGGCGATTATCTCGAAGTTCCGGAATAACGGGCAGACCTGCGTCTGCGCCAACCGCCTTTATGTGCAGGACGGTGTCTATGATGCTTTTGCCGAAAAGCTGGCCGCGCGGCTGGCGGCGCTGCCTGTGGGGGACGGTCTGCACGACGGCACAGTCTTTGGCCCGCTGATCGACCAGAACGCCGTCGCCAAGGTTGAAGAGCATATTGCGGATGCGGTCAGCCAAGGCGCGCAGGTCCGCATCGGCGGGGCGCGTCACGACTTGGGCGGCACCTTCTACCAGCCTACCGTTCTGACCGGCGTCACGTCCCAAATGGCCATCGCCCGCGAAGAGACCTTCGGCCCTGTCGCGCCCCTGTTCCGCTTTGCGGACGATGGGGATGTGGTGGCGCAGGCCAATGACACCGAATTCGGGCTGGCCAGCTATTTCTACACCCGTGATCTGGCCCGCGCATGGCGTGTGGGCGAGCAACTGGAATACGGGATGGTCGGTATCAATACCGGCCTCATTTCCACCGCCGAGGCCCCCTTTGGCGGGATCAAGTCCTCTGGCCTCGGGCGCGAAGGGTCGCGTTACGGGATCGAGGAATTCGTTGAAATCAAATATCTCTGCTTCGGCGGGATTTCCTGAGGATCGTCTGCATGACACAGCTTCCCCCCCGCCTTGCCGCCTTTCACGCTGATGGTGCCGACCGGATCGGCGTTGTCACAGATACTGGCATTATTGATCTGACTGCCGATTTCGGCACCCGCTTTGCCGGTCTGAAAGAGGTGATCGAAGGCGGTGCCATCCCCGAGATGCTGACCGCCGCCGAAGGCCGCCAGCCCGATTACGGCCAAGATCAGGTGCGCTGGTTGATCCCGATCGCCAATCCGGAAAAGCTGATCTGCATCGGGGTCAATTTTCCCGACCGCAACGCCGAATACAAAGACGGCCAAGAGGCCCCCGGCCGCCCGTCCATGTTCATCCGCTTTCCCCGCAGCTTTGTCGGGCATGGGGAAAATCTGGTGCGCCCGCCCGAAAGTCCTCAGCTGGACTATGAAGGCGAGGTCACTATCGTGATCGGCAAGGGTGGCCGCCGTATCCGGCGTGAGGAGGCCTATGACCACATCGCCGCGATTACCCTGTGCAACGAAGGCACCATCCGCGATTGGGTGCGCCACGCGAAATTCAACGTGACCCAAGGCAAGAACTGGGACCGCTCGGGCGCGATTGGTCCTTGGCTGGTGCCCTTCACAAGACCTGAGCAACTGGACGACATCCGCCTAGAGACCCGCGTGAACGGTGAGGTCCGCCAGTCCGACCGCACGGGCCGGATGATGTATGATTTCCGCTACATCGTGAACTATGTCTCGACCTTCTGCACGCTGGTGCCGGGTGATGTGATCGTCTGCGGCACGCCCACCGGCGCAGGTGCGCGGTTCGACCCGCCGATCTGGCTGCAACCCGGTGACGTGGTCGAGGTTGAGGCCGAAGGCATCGGCATCCTGCGCAACGGGATCGAGGACGAAGCATGACCCCCGATCAGATCAAAACCGCTGCCGCCGACCTGCTGAACGCCGAAAAGACCGGCCAGCAGATCGGCCTTTTGTCCCGCCGTCATCCCGAGATGACCTTGGATCACGCCTATGCGGTGCAATCGGCGCAGATCCTGCAAAAGCTGCTGTCGGGGCGCAAGATCATCGGTTGGAAGATCGGCCTGACCTCAAAGGTCATGCAGGACGCGCTGGGGATCGATACGCCGGATTCAGGCGTGCTCTATGACGACATGCTGTTCGCGGACGGGGCAAAGGTGCCTGCGGGCCGCTTTATCCAGCCGCGGATCGAGGCCGAGATCGCCTTTGTCATGGGTGCGCCGCTGGATGGGGATGTCACCCGTGATGAGGTGCTGGAAGCCACCGCCTACGTCTGCCCCGCACTGGAAATTCTGGACACCCGCATTCACCGCAAAGACCCCGAGACTGGCCAGACCCGCGTGATCTTTGACACCGTGGCCGACAATGCGGCCAATGCGGGCATCGTGCTTGGCCCCCAGCGCCACGGGGCCGAGGATTTTGATCTGCGCTGGACCGGCGCGATTGTGCGCAAGGATGAACAGGTGGTCGCCACCGGCCTTGGCGCGGCAGTGCTGGATGATCCCGTGATGGGCATCGTCTGGCTGGCCCGCCGGATGCACCAATACGGTCAGCGGATCGAGGCAGGGCAGATCATCCTTTCAGGCAGTTTTATCGCGCCGATCGAATGCCCCTCTGGCACTGCGATCTATGCGGACTATGGCCCGTTCGGGGCGGTCTCGGTGGATTTCGAATGATCAGGTTTCAGACAGGAGCCATCCCATGCCCGCACCGGTAAATACCTTTAAACAGCGCCTGAAATCGGGTCAGACCCAGATCGGGCTTTGGCTGGGTCTTGGCGATCCGACCGTTGCGGAACTGGCGGCGGGAACGGGCTTTGACTGGCTGTTGGTGGACGCCGAACACGGTCCCAACGGCCTGCGCGATGTGCTGGCGCAGTTGCGGGCAGTGGGGGGCGCGACCCATGTGGTGGTGCGACCCCGCGATGACAACCGCGCCGAGATCAAGCAGATGCTGGACATTGGTGCGCAGACCCTGCTGGTGCCGATGATCGAAAGCGGCGCTCAGGCATCGGAGGTTGTCCGCTCCGTGCTGTATCCGCCCGTTGGGGTGCGCGGGGTCGGTGCGGCGTTGGCGCGGGCCTCTGGCTATAACGCGCAGCCCGATTATCTGGCCACCGCGAATGACCAGATTTGCCTGCTGCTTCAGGTGGAAAGCCGCGCGGGCCTTGCGGCGTTGGACGATATTCTGGCGCTGGATCATGTGGATGGGGTGTTCGTTGGCCCCGCCGATCTGGTCGCCGATATGGGTCATGTGGGCAAGCCCGCCGCGCCTGAGGTGCAAGAGGCGGTCATAGACGCTCTGCGCCGGATCAAAGCAGTGGGCAAGGCGGCGGGTATCCTGTCGTCAGACCCTGCCTTGCTGCAAACCTACCAGCAGATGAACCTTGGGTTTCTGGCCGTGGGATCGGATGTGGGCGTTCTGTCGGCGGGCCTGCGGGCCCTTCGCGCAAAGCTTTAAGAAAAGCGGTTTCAGGGAGGAACAGGATGGAACACAGCTTGATTATCGGCGGGCAGCGCGTCGCGCCGGAGGCGACGTTTGACGTGATCAACCCCGCGACGGCCCAAGTGATTGCCCACTGTCCGCAAGGTTCGGTTCAGGATCTGGATGCAGCCGTTGCAGCCGCCCGCGCAGCCTTGCCCCTGTGGTCGGCCAC
>JAYZYX010000294.1:0-5981 GCA_036139795.1 Pseudomonadota bacterium
GCCTGTCCTGTGGCCCGCAACCGTCGCCCATGACAAAACGGCTTCAATCCGGCCCCTGAGGCGTGATGCGGTTTCGGTCTTGTCCTGCCAAATGGGTTGGAGGGTGCGCAAAACGTCTTGGGTCTCAATGTCGCCCACCAGCATCTTGCCCAGTGTCGGTAAAGCATAGTTTTTCAGAGTGCTGCGCCACTGGTTCCGGTGCTTAGCGTTGCGGTATTGGTCTAGCTTTGCGTCTAGGAACCGTTCAACGGCATCCTCAAAGGTCAATCCCCGCTGCTGGGCGGCTGCAAGGGCTGCTCTGGCGGCCTTACGCTCTTCAACGGGGTCTGCGCCCGCTGCGATGCGCTCCTTGGCCTCACGCGCCTTTTCACGGGCTTTGGATAGCGGCACATCTGGAAATGCTCCCAATCCAATCTCGCGGCGTTTCTTTCCGATGGTGGTTCGCAGTACCCAAGAGCGTCCGCCTGTGGGCGTTATCTGCAAGAGCAGGCCAGACACACCGCCAACGGCAAATGTCTCATTCCGGCCCGCGCCAGAGTGCTCAAGGCGCTTCACTTCAATTGCTGAGAGTTCCTTGGCACGTTGTGGCACTGCTACCCCCCTAACTACCCGCCAAAAACTCTGCAATCTGATGCGATTCAATGCAACTGGATACGACAAGTAAAGTGGTCTAGGGTATTGAAAACAATACCATGTGCGACAAAAAGCGACCCGCTGCTACCGGGCATGGGCGGCCACCGCTTCCGCCAATAATTATTATAAATCAATAGATTGACGCCAAGACTTGCGTTCAGCCCCACGAGTAGCCCCACATTGTGACGGTGATTGATTTTTGTGACTCAGTTCGGGTTTTGGGCTACTGCGTTGTTTCGCTTCTGGTCGGCAGCACGATGATGTGACCGCGCATTCGCGAGGGGGCGAAAAAATCTTTGGCGTTTGGATGAGAAGCACTGCCCTTGCGCCCTCAGTTCGGGAAGACAACTGACTTGCGGCAGTTCATGAAGTCAACGTCCGCAGTGGGGCAATAGTTCCATCGGTTTTTTTGGAGAACACTAGGGTCAGGATTCATAACCAGTAAATGACGAGAGCCGCGAGGGCGATGGCTGAGAGGAACACCTTTGGGCACCGGTCATATCGGGTGGCCACGCGCCTCCAATCCTTGAGTCGGCCGAACATGATCTCAATGCGATTGCGCCGCTTGTATCGGCGTTTGTCATATTTGACCGGCTTTGTGCGTTTCTTTCGACCTGGGATACAGGCGCGTATCCCTTTGTCCTGCAACGCTTCTCTGAACCAATCAGCGTCATAGCCGCGATCCCCGAGCAGCCATTTGACGTTTGGCAGGCCGCTCAGCAGGGCCCGTGCGCCGATGTAATCGCTGACCTGTCCGGCGGTAACGAACAGGTCGATCGGTCGCCCCTGGCTGTCACAGATGGCGTGCAGCTTGGTGTTCATGCCGCCCTTGGTTCGACCAATCAGGCGACCACGCCCCCCTTTTTGGCGGCCATGCTGGTCGCCGTTCGATGGGCCTTCAGGTAGGTCGCGTCGATCATCACGGTCGTCTTCTCACCGTGTTCCGCCGCCAGCCCAGCCATCATCCGCGCGAAGATGCCTTTCTCGCTCCACCGCTTCCACCGGCTGTAGAGCGTTTTATGCGGACCATATTCCTTCGGCGCATCCCGCCAACGCAAGCCATTGCGATTTATGAAAATAATGCCACTCAAGACGCGTCTATCATCAACCCGAGGCTTCCCGTGTGACTTGGGAAAGAAGGGAGCCAGACGTGCCATCTGCGCGTCAGTCAGCCAGAAGAGATCGCTCATATCAACGCTCCATTTTCGAAGCCGTGAATCATGCTGTTGGAGCGAAATCAATGCATCCTGACCCTAGAAAAGGCGGGCTTTGATCTGGACTGGGGCGACGATGGCTCGGGTCTGTTCATGAAGTACCTGCGTCGTGGGTCGGGCTATTACATTGATGTGGGCGCAAGCCAGTTGATCATCGACGGAGAGGTCAAACTGGTCAAAGGGCAGGTGGACCACTTTGACGAAGACGCGGTGGTCCTCTCGGACGGTACCCGCCTTGAGGCCGATCTGGTGGTGATGGCCACGGGCTATGGCTCGATGAACGGGTGGGCAGCCGATCTGATCAGCCAAGAGGTTGCCGACAAGGTGGGCAAAGTCTGGGGGCTGGGGTCGGACACCACCAAAGACCCCGGTCCGTGGGAAGGCGAGCAGCGCAACATGTGGAAGCCGACCCAGCAGCAGAACCTGTGGTTCCACGGGGGCAACCTGCACCAGTCGCGCCACTATTCCCTGTATCTGGCCCTGCAACTGAAGGCCCGCCAAGAGGGGCTGGAGACCCCTGTTTACGGCCTGCAAGAGGTGCATCACCTGTCCTGATGCACCCTCGCGCCCGGTGGCTCCCTCGCCGGGCGCAATTTGTTTTGTCACTGGAGAAAGTCACATGAAAGCAGCACGTTGGCACGGGGTGAAGGACATCCGCGTCGAGGATGTTCCTGTCCCCAGCCCCGCAGCGGGCGAGGTAAAGATCAAGGTGGCATGGACTGGTATTTGCGGCAGTGATCTGCATGAATATCTTGCCGGTCCCATCTTTATCCCCGTGGGCGAGGATCACCCTCTTAGCCACGATCACGCGCCCATCGTTCTGGGCCACGAATATTGCGGCACCATCACCGAACTGGGCGAGGGGGTGACGGGGCTGGCCATTGGCGACCGTGTCGCGATTGAGCCGATCTTTGCCTGCGGCACCTGTCCAGCCTGCCATGAGGGCAAGTACAACCTCTGTGACAGTCTGGGGTTCGTGGGGCTTTCGGGCGGCCACGGGGGCTTTGCTGCCTATTCCGTGGTGCCCGCGCGCATGGTGCATAAGATGCCCGACGATCTGTCCATAGAGCAGGGCGCATTGGTGGAACCCGCAGCAGTTGCCCTGCATGCGGTGCGGATGTCCAAGATCAAGGCAGGCGATGCGGCAGCGGTTTTCGGCGCTGGTCCCATCGGCCTTTTGGTAGTTGAGGCGCTGCGCGTTGCTGGCGCCGCCGAAATCCACGTGGTGGAACCCTCAGCCGTACGCCGTGCCAAGGCGTTGGAACTGGGCGCAACCTCGGTCCTTGATCCCGCAGAAACCGATGTGGTCGCTGCCATCCGCGAGGCCACCGGCGGCGTGCATGTGGGTTTTGAGGTGACAGGCGTTCCGGCCGTGCTGCCTCAATGTATCGACGCGACCCGTCATGAGGGCCAGTGCCTGATCGTCTCGATCTGGGAAGGCGAGGCATCGTTCAACCCGAACACTGCCGTCCTGAAAGAGCGACAGTTGCAAGGCACCATCGCCTACCGGAACGTCTATCCGGCGGTGATGGCGCTGATGCTGCAAGGTTATTTCAGTGCCGATAAGTTGGTCACCAAAAGGATCGCTTTGGATGACATTGTGACCGAAGGATTCGACGCATTGGTCGCCGAGAAATCACAGGTTAAAATTCTGGTCGAAGCCCCTGAATAAGCCTATTGTTTTCACAGTGGCAACAAGGCGCGGTGGCGAAAGCCCACTGCGCCTTTTTTCACGCCTTTACGTAAGCGGGCTGATCAGAAAGTGAAGAAGGTCAGGGATGTTTGAATGGTACTGGGGCAGTTTTTGCGTTTAAGAAGGCGCAAAGCCGCAGGGGTATTGTTTTTTGCCGTCCAAGACCTTCGTTTCAATCATGAAACACCCGATTTCTATCGCCCTCTCACTTATTTTGGCCGTGGTGATCAGTCTTCTGACCCTGACGCCCATCTCGGTCCAAGGGGCGCCAGGATCGGACAAGCTTTACCACCTGCTGGCCTTTGGCGCATTGGCGTTTCCACTGGCCTATGGGTCGCCGCGGAATGCGGTGTGGGTGGCCCTGTTGGCGATCGGGTATGGCGCGTTGATCGAGGTGATCCAGCCCTACGTGGGGCGCTCGGCGGAATGGGGCGACCTGTTGGCGGATGCCATCGGTGCCTGCCTTGGGGCATTGGCTGGTTGGAGCGCGGCGCGGCTGACGACCCTTGTGCGCAGGGCCATAAGCTGAGAGTGCTGGAGCGGGTTGGACCGTCCAGTCAGCTTTGATCGCATTTCAGGGAGATTGTGACCCGCGGGTCGGGGCCGCATCCAGTGCGGCATCGGAAAACGCGTCTCCCGCAGCAAGGCGAGGGACGCGCTAAAGTCCTTAATCTTCAAGCTCGACGATGACCAAGTCCCGCTCGGACGCGCCACGGGCGTGGCTTAGGGCCTCTTGGTATGCGGGCGAGTGATAGCAGTCATAGGCCGCCTGCTTGGAGGGGAACTGCGCGACCACATGGCGTTCGCGCTGTGCCCCTTCAAGGATGTGATAGTCACCGCCACGGGCCAGAAATTTACCGCCGTGGGCAGCAATCGCTGGTCCCGCCAGCTTGGCGTATTTGCCATAGGCCTCGGCGTCGGTGACATGAACGTGGGCAATCCAGAGTGCAGCCATCGGGTTAGCCTCCGATCACAGCTTTGGCAGCGGCGATCGCGCCGTCTGCGTTGGCCGCATCCTTCGCGCCACCCTGAGCCATATCGGGACGGCCACCGCCGCCCTTGCCGCCCAGTTCGACCACAGCTGCTTTGACCAGATCAACCGCGCTGACCTTGTCGGTCAGATCGCCGGTCACACCGGCCGCCACTGCAACCTTGCCGTCCGCATCCGCGATCAGCAGGATCGCCGCCGAGCCAAGCTTTTCCTTGTGGGCGTCGATCAGGGCGGGCAGGTCCTTGCCGGTCACACCGGACAACACCTGCGCCATGAAGGGCACGCCATTCACGTCTTCGGCTGCGACCTCGGCTTTACCGCCACCGGACATCGCCAGTTCGCGGCGCAGTTGGGCCACTTCGTTCTCCAGCTTCTTGCGTTCATCCATCAGGGTCTGCACGCGGCTGACCAGATCAGCGGGCTGGGTCTTCAGGGCACCCGACAGTTCCGAGACACGCTCTGCCTGCTCGCGCAGGTGGTTCAGGGCGGCCTGACCGGTCAGAGCCTCGATCCGGCGGACGCCAGAGCTGGAAGCGCTGTCCGACAGGGTCAGGTACAGGCCAATCTCACCCAGCTGGCGCACATGAGTACCGCCGCAGAGTTCGAGCGAGTAGGTTTCGCCATCGGTGCCTTTGCCGGAACCGGCCAGCGTGCCCATAGACACAACGCGGACTTCATCGCCGTATTTTTCACCAAACAGAGCCTGCGCGCCAAGGCCGCGGGCATCGTCGGGGGTCATGATACGGGTTTCGACCTTGGTGTTCTGGCGGATGAATTCGTTCACCTCGGCATCAACCTTGGCCAGTTCCGCAGCGGTCAGCGCCTTGGCGTGGCTAAAGTCGAAACGCAGACGATCCTCGGCATTCAGCGAGCCGCGCTGTGCCACGTGATCGCCAAGCGCACGGCGCAGAGCCTCGTTCAAAAGGTGCGTGGCCGAGTGGCTGGAGCGGATCGCGCTGCGACGCTCATGGTCCACCTTCAGTTCGGCACCTTGGCCGCGGGCCAGTTTGCCTTCGGTCACTTCGACAAAGTGAATAAAGACGCCAGCGGTTTTCTTGGTGTCGGTGACGCGGGCCTTGCCGCCTTCGACAGTGATGACGCCGGTGTCGCCGATCTGACCGCCGCTTTCTGCGTAGAAGGGGGTCTGGTTCAGAACGATCTGGCCAGTCTCGCCTGCGGCAAGGCTATCAACCTTGGCACCGTCTTTGACCACAGCCACGATCTGGCCCTCGGCGGTTTCGGTGTCATAGCCAAGGAAGTCGGTGGTGCCTTTGTCGTCCGCGATATCGTACCAGATGGTCGCATCTGCCGCTTCGCCGGAACCGGCCCAAGCCGCGCGCGCCTGGGCTTTCTGCTCGGCCATCGCCGCGTTAAAGCCGTCAGTGTCCACGGTGCGGTCCTGTTCGCGCAGAGCATCCTGCGTCAGGTCCAGCGGGAAGCCGTAGGTGTC